>DASSJA010000252.1:0-3501 GCA_035691445.1 Burkholderiales bacterium
CTCAAGTCGGTGATGGGTATGGTCGCGCGGCGCGAAGGCTCGGTTCGATTCGACGGCAAGGAGACGATCGCGCTTTCCTCCGACCGCGTCGCCAGGCTGGGTCTCGCGTTCTGCCCGGAAGAGCGCGGTATCTTCGCCAGCCTCAACGTCCAGGAGAACCTGCTCCTTCCGCCCGCGGTCCGCGCGGGCGGGTTTGCGCTTGGACAGGTTTTCGACCTGTTTCCGAACCTGAAGGAGCGGCTCTCCAGCCAGGGGACCAGGCTCTCGGGCGGCGAGCAGCAGATGCTCGCGATCGGCCGCATCCTGCGCACCGGCGCGCGGCTGCTGCTGCTCGACGAGCCGACCGAAGGGCTGGCTCCCGTGGTCGTTCAGCAGATCGGCCGCACCATCGCAAAGCTCAAGGCGGAGGGGTTTACCATACTCCTGGTCGAGCAGAACTTCCGCTTCGCCTCGCGCGTCGCCGACCGCCACTACGTGATGGAGAATGGCCGGGTAGTGGACATGATCCCGAACGCCGGGCTAGAGTCGAGCCTCGCGAAGGTACACGAGTACTTGGGCGTGTAGCCGAATCCGTTCAACCCAGGAAAGAGGAGCACCATCATGTTCTCCAGACGCAGCTTGTTCGCCGCAGCACCGCTCGCACTCGTCTCCGCGCTCGCGGTCAGCGCAGCGCAGGGGCAGATTTCCGGCGGCGTAGTCAAAATAGGCGTGCTGTCCGACATGTCGAGCCTGTACTCCGACATCGGCGGCGCGGGGTCGGTGGTCGCGGCGCGCATGGCGGTGGAGGACTACGGCGCGGCGAAGAAGGGCCTCAAGGTCGAGATCGTTTCCGCCGACCACCTGAACAAGCCCGACGTGGGCTCGAGCATCGCGCGCCAGTGGTACGACGTGGACGGGGTGGACGTGATCGTGGACGTGCCGACCTCTTCGGTCGCGCTCGCGATCAACCAGATCACCCGCGAGAAGGGGAAGGCCTTCCTGGTGTCCGGGGCGGCGACCTCGGATCTCACCGGCAAGGCGTGCTCGCCCAACACCATCCACTGGACCTACGACACCTGGATGCTCGCCAACGGCACCGGCAACGCGATCGTCAAGACCGGCGGCGACACCTGGTTCTTCATCACCGCGGACTATGCCTTCGGGCTGGCGCTCGAGCGCGACACCGAGGCCGTGGTGCTGAAGAACGGCGGCAAGGTGCTCGGGCGGGTGCGTCATCCCCTGAACGCGCAGGATTTCTCCTCGTTCCTGCTCCAGGCCCAGGCCTCCAAGGCGAAGATCATCGGTCTCGCGAACGCAGGCGGCGACACCACCAACGCGATCAAGCAGGCGGCGGAATTCGGTATCGTCAAAGGCGGGCAGAACCTCGCGGGCCTTCTGGTGTTCCTTTCCGACGTCCACGGACTGGGCCTCGAGAAGGCACAAGGGCTGATCTTCACGGAGACCTTCTATTGGGATCTGAACGACAAGACGCGCGCCTTTGCGAAGCGCTTCGCTGCCGCGAACAACGGGAAATATCCGACCATGGTGCAGGCCGGCGTGTACTCGGCGATCACGCACTATCTCAAGGCGGTTCAGGCGGGCAAGACCGACGACGGCACCAAGACGATCGCCAGGATGAAGGAGCTCCCCACGGACGATCCCCTCTTCGGCAAGGGCCGCGTGCGCATCGACGGCCGCAAGATCCATCCTGCGTATCTCGTCGAGGTGAAGAAACCGTCCGAGTCGAAGGGACCGTACGACTATTACAAGATCCGGGCGACCATCCCGGCGGACCAGGCGTTCCGGCCGCTCAACGAGGGCGGCTGCTTCCTGGTGAAGTGACGCTCAAGCGGAGGCGGTAGCGCCGCTTCAGCTCCGCGCGATCGAACGGACGGCACGGCCCGCCGCTCATCGCGCGGCAAGTCGCGGATGGACATCTTCGGCATTCCCACGCAGGCGCTGTTCGGGCAGCTGCTGATCGGGCTGATCAACGGCTCGTTCTACGCGTTGCTCTCGCTGGGGCTCGCGGTGATTTTCGGCCTGCTCAACATCATCAACTTCGCCCATGGGGCGCTGTACATGATGGGGGCGTTCTGCGCCTATTTCCTGCTCGCCAGGCTGGGCATAGGCTACTGGTGGGCGCTCGCGATCGTGCCGGTGGTCGTGGGCGCGCTGGGGATCGCCATCGAGCGGCTGATGCTCGCCAGGCTCTACAGGCTCGATCACCTCTACGGGCTGCTGCTCACCTTCGGCCTCGCGCTCGTCATCCAGGGGTTGTTCCGGCAGCAGTACGGCACTTCGGGGATTCCCTACGCGATGCCGAGCGAGCTCGCGGGCGGCCGCAATCTGGGCTTCATGTTCCTGCCGAACTACCGCGCCTGGGTCATCGTCGCTTCGCTCCTGACCTGCCTCGCCACCTGGTTCGTGATCGAGAGGACCAAGCTCGGGTCGTACCTGCGCGCTGCCACCGAGAATCCCGAGCTGGTGCAGGCCTTCGGTGTCAATGTGCCGCGCATGATCACGCTCACCTACGGGTTCGGCGTCGCGCTCGCAGCTTTCGCAGGAGTGATGGCCGGGCCGATCTACCAGGTGAACCCTCTCATGGGTGCGGATCTGATCATCGTGGTGTTCGCGGTGGTGGTCATCGGCGGCATGGGCTCGATCATGGGCTCGATCGTGACGGGCTTCGCGCTGGGGCTGATCGAGGGCCTGACCAAGGTGTTCTATCCCGAGGCTTCGAATACCGTGATCTTCATCATCATGGCGATCGTGCTCATGGTCAGGCCGGCAGGGCTCTTCGGCACACAGCGATGAGAGCGCTCTAGCCGTGTCGGCCGTGCGCGAGCTCGCGATCGCGGTGGAGCGAAGTGCGAACGGCCTCGCGCACCAGCGCGTTGCCTTCGTCGCGATGGTCTTGTTTTTCCTGCTCGCGCCTCTCGTCGCCTATCCGATCTTCCTGATGAAGGTGATGTGCTTCGCGCTCTTCGCATGCGCGTTCAACCTGCTGATCGGCTACGGCGGGCTCTTGTCGTTCGGCCACGCGATGTTCCTCGGCACCGCCGGCTACGCCTCCGCGCACGCCGCAAAGGTCTGGGGCTTTCCGCCCGAGCTTGCGATCCTCTTCGGGACCGCCTGCGCGGGCTTGCTGGGCCTGGTGACGGGGCTGCTCGCGATCCGGCGACAAGGCATCTACTTCGCGATGATCACGCTCGCCCTTGCGCAAATGGTGTATTTCTTCTATCTCCAGGCGCCGTTCACCGGGGGTGAAGACGGCATCCAGGCCGTCCCGCGCGGAAAGCTCTTCGGCCTGATCGACCTCAGCAACGCGTGGGCGATGTACGCGCTCGTCTTCGCCGTGTTCGTCGGCGGGTTCCTGCTCATCCACCGCACGGTGCACTCCCCGTTCGGGCAGGTCCTGAAGGCAATCCGCGAGAACGAGTCGCGTGCGCTTTCGCTCGGCTACGACGTCAGCCGCTACAAGCTCCTCGCCTTCGTCCTTTCCGCCACGCTGGCGGGGCTCGC
>DASSJA010000253.1:0-11578 GCA_035691445.1 Burkholderiales bacterium
AGGGCTCCAACCTCCTCAACTTCGCCCTGGGATTTGCGCACCGCTTCCGGCAAGGAGTCTGACGTGGCGCTGATCCGCATCGGCGCGGCCGAGCTCGAACGGCTGCGCAGGCATCTCCTGCGCACGCCGCGCTGCGAGCAGGGCGCGTTTCTTTTCTGCCGGCACTCGGCATCGGGCGCGGAACATCTCTTTGCCTGCGAAGACTGGTCGCCCCTCGGGCGCTCTGACTTCGAAGTTCAGGCAGGCGACTATCTCGAGCTGACCGATGTCGCGCGCGCCAGAGTCATCAAGCAGGCCCACGACCGCGGCCTTTGCCTCGTGGAAAGTCATTCGCATCCGGGGCCGTACCCGGCAGCATTTTCCTGGTCCGACCTCACGGGCTTGGACGAACTCGTGCCTCACGTGCGATGGCGGCTTCGCGGCCGGGCTTACGCGGCGCTCGTGTTCGCGCAGAGCGGGTTCGACGGCCTCGTGTGGACCGATGCGGGATCGGTGCCGCGGCAACTCCTCGCGATCGAAACGGAGAGGGGGCGTCTTGCTGCGACGGGCTTGACGCTGGCGCACAACGCGAGTACGGCCTATGGATAGATTCGACCGCAACATCCGCTTCTTCGGCGCCGAGGGTCAGGCAAAGCTACGCAACGCGCATGTTGCCGTCGCCGGCTGCGGCGGCCTGGGCCAGCACGTGGTTCAGCAACTTGCTTTCCTGGGCGTCGGCAAGCTCACGCTGATCGAGGACGAGACGCTCAGCCGGAGCAACCTCAATCGATACGTGCTCGCCCGGCACGACGACCCGATCCCCGGCACTTACAAGATCGACAACGCGTTACGCGCGATTTCGGGAATCGACCGCTCTATTGAAGTGTTTCCCGTTCGGACTTCTATCCGCTCGCGCGAGGCCTTTGAGGCACTGCGCCCGGTACACAGCATCTTTGGCTGTTTCGACAACGACGGGGCGCGGCTGATCCTAAACGAATACACCAAGGCTTATTCGAAGGAATACTTCGATCTTGCGAGCGACGTCGAGCAGGACGCCGGCCTTCGCTACGGAGGCCGCGTTGTTCATGTCGATCAGGCTCCGGGTTGTCTGGTCTGTCTTGGCCAGATCGATCTCGCCGCAGCGCGCGAAGACCTGGAAAGCGAAGCTGCGCGGAAGGACCGGGCCGGCATCTACGGCGTGGACGCCGCCCTTCTCGACGAAGGCGGGCCGTCGGTCGTGTCGATCAACGGCGTCGTCGCCTCGCTTGCCGTGACCGAGTACATGGTAGGGATGAGCGGAATTAGACCGCCGAAACGGCTCGTAACCTACTACGGGAACCGCGGGATCGTCACGACGGGAGGGGTCGAGTCACCACCGGCCTGCTACTTCTGCAAGACCCTTGCGGGTGCGGGTTCCAGCGCGGGTGTTGAGCGATACCTCCAAGCGGCCTGAGCCTTCATTAGAGGCCCGAGCTAGCCGCGAATCCGGTGTAGGTCGCAGTGTAGGCGGCGGGTTCTTCCGAGGCTCTTCTCATAGGGAAACACACTGCTGCATCATGGGGGTATGAGCGGGAATTTCTGGCGGCCCAAGACCCTTGTCGGTGCTGCCGCTATGCGCTATGAAGTCTTGTCGTTCCAAGAAATTTTGGCGGTACTTGCAAGCCCTTGCCGGGCTGGTCAGCGCAGGTCCGAGTGTAGGTTATCCTGGTTGAAGAGGCGGAAAAAGAAAGCCCGACGCGGCGGACGTCGGGCCGGACCACGGGTGCCGACGGCGGGAGGAAGACGCCGCCGGCACCCGGATGCAAAGCACCAGCTTGGCTAGAGCGCCAAGCGGCCCTCGAGCATCTCCTTCATGATTTGCTTGTAGGGCATCGTCCTGCCCTTGGGCTTTTCGTTCGCCAGCTTGGCCCGCGGTGCGTGGTCGTTCGACAGCCACTTCGACGGATCGGACTTCGGATTGAGCTTCGGACCGCACTTGCCCTGCAGTCCCGATCTGCCGATGCGCTCCAGCACCTGATCCTGCGCGTCGGCCAGGTTGTCGAGCGCCTGCTCCGGCGTGACTTCCCCGGCTACCGCCTCGCCGATGTTCTGCCACCAGAGCTGCGCGAGCTTGGCGTAGTCGGGAACGTTCAGGCCGGTCGGTGTCCAGTACTTGATGCCCGGGCCGCGGAAGAACTGGATCAGGCCGCCCCACTTGTCACCCTGAGGATCGTCGAACGACTTGTCCATCACCGAGCTCTTGCGTATGAAGGTCAAGCCGACGTGCGACTTCTTCAGGTCGACCGTCTTCGAGGTCACGAACTGCGCGTAGAGCCACGCCGCCTTGGTGCGATCGAGCGGCACGTTCTTCAGCAGTGTCCACGAGCCTTCATCCCGGTAGCCCGCCTTCATGCCCGGCTTCCAGTACGGGCCGTGGGGCGTGGGCGCCATGCGCCACAGCGGTTTGTCGTTCGCGTCGACGGTGTTGTTGCCCTTGCCCCGCGGCTCGACCATGCTCGCGGTGAACGCCGAGTACCAGAAGATCTGCTGCGCGACGTTGCCCCTGGCGAGGCTCGGCAGCGACTGGTAGAAGTCCATGCCGAGCGCACCCGGAGGCGCGTACTTGCGCAGCCATTCGATGTACTTGCGCAACGCGAACTGCGCCGCCGGACCGTTGACGTCGCCGCCGCGGCTGACGCTCGAGCCGACCGGGACGCAGCCTTCGTTGCGGATGCCCCATTCGTCCACGGGGTAGCCGTTCGGGATGCCGACGTCGCCCGAGCCCGCCATTCCCAGCCAGTCGTCCGTGAAGCGCCAGCCAAGGTCGGGCGCCTTCTTGCCGTAGTCCATGTGGCCGAACACCGCTTTGCCGTCGATCTGCCTCACGTCGTTGGCGAAGAAGTCCGCGATATCCTCGTAGGCCGACCAGTTGAGCGGTACGCCTAGCTCGTAGCCGTACTTCGCCTTGAAGCGCTTCTTCAGGTCCGGCCGATCGAACCAGTCGGCGCGGAACCAGTACACGTTGATGAACGACTGGTCGGGCAACTGCCAGAGGCTGCCGTCGAACCCGCGCGACTTCAGGCCGGTGGCGTCGGCCAGCCCGAGGAAGTCGTTCAAATCCAGGTACGGGTCGGTGACGTCCATGCCCTCCTTCGCCATCCATTCGGTCAGGTTGCGCGTGTACGGATAGCGCGCGTGGAAGCCGATGAAGTCGTCGTCGTTGATATAGGCGTCGTACACCGGGGTCCCGGTCTGCACCTGCGTCTGCAGCTTCTCGACGACGTCGCCCTCCTGGATGGTGTCATGCACGACCTTGATGCCGGTGATCTCCTCGAACGCCTTGGTCAGCACTTTCGACTCGTAGGCGTGGGTAGGGATCGTCTCGGAAACCACCCTGATCGTCATTCCCTTGTACGGGGCTGCCGCCTTGATGAACCACTCCATCTCCTTGAGCTGGTCTTCCCTGCTCAGGGCGGACGGCTGGAACTCGGCGTTGATCCACTTCTTGGCGGCCTCGAGATCCGCGGCGGCTGGCGCCGAAAAGGCCAACAGCACGGACGCGGCGACGCAACTCAGGGCGACCGCACCCGAGCGCCTCCTGCTTGCCGTTCTACTCATTGTCCACTCCTCGGTTGTGGCCCTCGAATACGGTCCGGCGTCCCGGCACGCGTCGCGGGTGCGAAGGCCTCTGCCCCGGTCGACGCCAATTTGATTCCCGTGCTCAGCCCCAGCGCATGACCACCGCCATCCAGACGACGCACAGGGCGAATGCGATCCACAGGCTCGCCTGGGTCAGTCCGAGCCATGCGAGTTGCACGTAAGCGCTGACCAGCAGCCCGATGAACAGACGGTCGCCGGGCGTGGTGGAGACCGGCAGGAATCCCTTGCGCTCGACGCTCGGCGCGAGGATCTGCCAGACGGTCATCGCGACCAGGACCACCCCGGTCACGGCGAAGAACACTGCGGTGGGGAGAGTCCAGACCATCCAACCCAAGCTCATCGCGCCTCCCTACACCCGGCCGAGGGCGAAGCCCTTGGCGATATAGTTGCGCACGAAATAGATCACCAGCGCTCCGGGGACGATCGTCAGCATGCCGGCGGCGGCGAGCAGGCCCCAGTCGAGGCCGGAGGCGCTCACCGTGCGCGTCATGACCGCGGCGATCGGCTTCGCCGCGGTGATCGTCAGGGTGCGCGCGAACAGCAGCTCGACCCAGGAGAACATGAAGCAGAAGAACGCGGTCACGCCGATGCCGGCCCGGATCAGCGGCACGAACACGGTGAGAAAGAAGCGCGGCAGCGAGTAGCCGTCGATGAATGCCGTCTCGTCGATCTCCCTCGGCACCCCGGACATGAAGCCCTCGAGAATCCACACCGCGAGCGGCACGTTGAATATGGTGTGGGCCAGCGCCACCGCCATATAGGTGTCGATCAGACCGAGCGCCGTATAGAGCTGGAACACCGGCAGAAGGAACACCGCCGCGGGCGCCATGCGGTTGGTCAGCAGCCAGAAGAACAGGTGCTTGTCGCCGAGAAAACGGTAGCGCGAGAAGGCGTACGCCGCGGGCAGCGCCACCGCGAGCGAGATCACGGTGTTGATACTGACGTAGGCAAAGGAGTTGAGGTAGCCCGAATACCAGCTGCGGTCGGTGAAGATCTGCACGTAGTTCTGCAGCGTCGGCCGCAGCGGCAGGTACGCGAGCTGTGCCATGATGTCGCGGTTCTCGCGCAGCGACATGTTGAGCATCCAGTAGATCGGCAGCAGCAGCAGCACGAGGTAGAAGAGCAGCGCCGCCGCGCGCCAGGAGCCTTTCATCGCGCGTCTCCCGTGCCGACCCGCTGCAGCGCCTGGTAGAAGACATAGCTGAACGCCAGCACGATCAGGAAGTAGATGATCGAGAACGCGCCGGCGCGCCCGACGTCGAACTGGCCGACAGCGATCTTGACGAGATAGATCGACAGGAACGTGGTCGAATCGCCCGGCCCGCCGCCGGTGAGCACGAAAGGCTCCGTGTAAATCAGGAAGCTGTCCATGAAGCGCAGCAGCACCGCGATCGTCAGCACGCCGCGCATCTTCGGCAGCTGGATGTGGCGGAACACCGCCCAGCCCGATGCGCCGTCGATTCGCGCCGCCTGGTAGTAGGCGTCCGGGATCGCGCGCAGCCCGGCGTAGGCGAGCAGCGCGACGAGCGGCGTCCAGTGCCACACCTCCATCAGCATCACCGAGATCCAGGCCTGGATCGGCACCGTCGGATAGTCGAAGCGGATGCCGAGCGTGTGGTCGATGAAGTGCCCGAGCAGGCCGATGTCGGGGCGCAAAAACACCACCCAGATGGTGCCGATCACGTTCCAGGGGATGAGCAGCGGCAGGGCTATCAGCACCATGGTGAGCGAGGCCGCCCAGCCCTCCTTTTTCGGCATCAGCAGCGCGATCACGACGCCGAGCGGCAGCTCGATGAGCAGCACCAGGCCGGAGAAGACGAACTGGCGCAGCAGCGCGTTCTGCAGGCGATCGCTGTGCAGCATTTCCCGGTACCAGTCCGCGCCGACAAAGGCACGGTGGGTCGAGTCGAACACGTCCTGGACGGAGTAGTTGACCACCGTCATCAGCGGGATGAATGCGTTGAGCGCAACCAGCAGGAACACGGGCAGGACGAGTAGCCAGGCGCGGTTGTCCGAGATCTTCTGCACGTGTTCTCCGATTACGCGAGCGCGCGCCCGTCGGCGTAGAGCCGCGCCCACTCGGGCGGGAAGGCGAGCCACCCCTGTCCGGCGGCGATGCTCGCGTTCTCGCCCAGCTTGGCCCTGACCAGCTGCGCACCGAGGCGCGCGGTCGCGATCTTGAAGTTGCCGAGGTCCTCGACCGCGGTGATCTCGGCGGGCACCGCGCCGCTCGCGGGCTGGGTCAGGCAGCGCACGAACTCGGGCCGGATGCCGAGCACCAGCGCCCCGCGCGCGCTGCGCGCCTTCTCGAGCACGGCACTCGGCACGCCGATCGAATGCCCGTCCACACGGACGCCGCCCGTTTCCAGCTGGCACGGCATCAGGTTCATGCCGGGGCTGCCGATGAAGTGCCCGACGAAGGTATGCGCCGGACGCTCGAACAGGTCGGTCGGGCTGCCGACCTGGAGCACGCGCCCGTCGCACAGCACCATCACGCGGTCGGCGAACGTGAGCGCCTCGGCCTGATCGTGGGTTACGTAGATGAGGGTGAGCTTGTATTCCTTGTGGATCTGCTTGAGCTTGAGCCGCAGCGTCCACTTCACGTGCGGATCGATCACGGTCAGCGGCTCGTCGAACAGGATCGCCGCGACATCGCTGCGCACCAGGCCGCGGCCAAGGGAGATCTTCTGCTTGGCGTCCGCCGCCAGGCCGCTCGCGCGGCGACGCAGATCGCGGTCCAGCTCGAGCAGCTCGGCCACCTTGTGCACGCGCGCGCGTACCTCGGCCTCGCGAATGCCGCGGTTGCGCAGCGGGAAGGCAAGATTGTCGAACACCGTCATCGTGTCGTAGACGACCGGGAACTGGAACACCTGCGCGATGTTGCGCTGCGCGGTCGTCAGGTCGGTGACGTCTCGTCCGTCGAGCAGGACCCGGCCCGCGCTCGGCCGCAACAGCCCGGAGATGATGTTGAGCAGCGTCGTCTTGCCCGAGCCGGAAGGCCCGAGCAGAGCGTACGCGCCGCCGTCTTCCCAGACGAGGTCCGAGTGCTGCAGCGCGTAGTCCTCGGGCGCGGCCGCCCGCGGCTTGTAGCTGTGGGCGATGCCCCGGAGCTCGATGCGCGCCATCAGCGCCGCTCCGCGCCGTTCGTCGCCCGCGCCGGCGCGGCTGCGAGACGCCCGGCGCCGTCGAACACGAACAGCCGGTTGGGGTCGAAGTGCAGGCTCACCGCTTCGCCCAGCGTGAACTCGCGAACGCCTTCGAGCTGGGCGATCAGGGTGAAGTCGCCATGGCGCGCATGAACGTACGTCTCCGACCCGTTGATCTCGGCAAGCTCCACCATCGCGCGCAGCACGGCGCTGTCAGGGCGGCCGGCAACGTCGATCTGGTTCGCCCGCAGGCCGACGCGATAGTCACCCGGCGGCAGCCGCCGCATGTGCTCGGCGAGGGGGAAAGCCACGCTCGGCGACAGCCGGCAGCCCTCGGCACCGATGCCGGCGCGCATCAGATTGATGGGTGGGTCGCTGAACACCTGGCTCACTCGCAGCGTTCCGGGGTTGTGGTACACCTCCAGCCCCGGCCCGTACTGGAGCAAGCGCCCTGCATCGAGCACGCCGGTCTTGCCGCCGAAGACCAGGCCCTCGGCGGGCTCGGTGGTCGCATAGACCACCGTCGTCTCGCCCCGGCTGAAGATCTGCCGCAGCTCGCTGCGCAGCTCCTCGCGCAACTTGTAGTCGAGGTTGACGAGCGGCTCATCGAGCAGCAGTAGTGGCGCCTGCTTGACGAGCGCCCGCGCGAGTGCGACGCGCTGCTGCTGCCCGCCCGAAAGCTCGGCCGGCAGGCGCCCGAGCAAGCGCTCGATATGCATCATCTCGGCAGCCGCCCTCACTCTGCGGTCGACCTCGTGTCCGCCGAGGCGGCGCGCGCGGCGCAGTGGCGCCGCGATGTTCTCGTAGACGGTGAAGGACGGATAGTTGACGAACTCCTGGTACACCATCGCGACGTCGCGCTTGCGTACGCCGAGCGCCGAAACGTCGCGGCCGTCCTCGAGAACCGCGCCCGACGTCGGCCGGTCGAGCCCGGCCATCAGCCGCAGCAGCGAGGTCTTGCCGGATTGCGTCGGGCCGAGCAGCACGCTGAACGATCCCGGCTCGAGGTCGAGGTCGATGCCGTACAAATGGGTCTGCCCGTCGACGACCTTCGTGACGTGCTGGAGCGTCAGGCGCACTGCAGCGCCCTTCCGGCTCCCGTCGCGCCGCGATAGGAGGACAGCCACGCGTCGAGCCGGCGCGCGGTATCCGGAGACGCGCGCAGACCCAGCTTCGAGCGGCGCCAGAGAACGTCCTCGGCGGTGAGCGCCCATTCGTAGAACGCCAGGTACCGGGCCTCCGCCTCGAACAGCCCGTCGCCGATCTCCTCGCCGAGGTCGGCGACGCTTCTCGCATCCGCGAGGAGCTTCTCCGCGCGCGTGCCGTAGGCGCGCGCATAGCGGCGCGCCAAGCCGGCCGGCAGCCACGGGTAGCGCCGCCGCAGATCGGCCTGGAAGGCGCCGAAATCGGCGCCCGGCATGTCCCCCCCGGGCAGCGGCGCCGCCGCCGACCAAGGCGGCGTCGACGTGCCGAGCGGCCCGCCCAGCAGGGTAAGCGCTTCTTCGGCCAGGCGCCGGTAAGTAGTGATCTTTCCGCCGAACACGCTGAGCAGCGGCGCCGCGCCGCCGCCGAGGTCGAGCTCGAGCTCATAGTCGCGCGACACCGCCGAGAGGTCGTCGGTCTCGTCCTCGAGCAGGGCGCGCACGCCGGAATAGCGCCACGCCACGTCCGTCGCGGCGATCGGCTCGGCCAGGTAGCGGTTCACCGCCTCGCAGAGGTACGCGACCTCTTCGTCGGAGACCGACACGTCCGACGGATCGCCGCGGTACTCCACGTCCGTCGTTCCGATCAACGTATAGTCGGACTGATAGGGAATCGCGAACACGATTCGCCGGTCGTCGTTCTGCAGGGTGTACGCGTAGTCGTGATCGAAGAGCCGCGGGACCACGAGGTGGCTGCCCTTCGCAGCGCGCACCTGGCGCTTCGACTCGATCTGCAGCGGACCGCGCAGCACGTCGGTTACCCACGGACCCGTGGCGTTGACAATGCAGCGCGCTCTTATGCAGCGCTGCGTACCGTCGGACCCGCAGCGCAGCGTTGCCTCCCAGTACCCGGCGCTCCGCGCGGCCGAGGCAAAGCGGGTGCGCGTCAGGATATCGGCGCCCCGCAGGGCCGCATCGAGGGCGGTCAGCACGACGAGTCGGGAATCATCCACGAAGGCATCCGAGTAGATATAGCCTTTACGCGAACGCGCGCGCAGCGGCGCACCGGCCGGGTGCGATCGCAGATCGACCGTTTCGGAAGCTGGCAGGAGTTCGCGCTTGCCCAAGCGGTCATAGAGGAACAGCCCTGCGCGCATCAGCCACGCCGACCGCAGGTGCTCCGCATGCGGCATGACGAAGCGCAGCGGCACGATCAGGTGCGGCGCCGCGCGCAGCAGCACCTCGCGCTCCTGCAGCGCCTTGCGCACCAGGCCGAACTCGTAGTGCTCCAGGTAGCGCAGGCCGCCGTGGATCAGCTTGGTGCTGGCCGAGGAGGTGTGGCTGGCGAGGTCATGCTGTTCGCAAAGCAACACGGAGAGGCCGCGGCCGACCGCCTCGCGCGCGATCCCCGCTCCATTAATGCCTCCTCCAATGACGACGAGATCGTAGACCGCCCCCTCGACGGCCATTGTGCGGCTCCTCTTCCGCGCCGACCCTGTTACCCCCTGCGACGAAGCCCGGGGGATCGGGCTGAAGATAGCACAGCAAAGTTCGCATTACGACAATTTATGATCGACTTTGAACACTCTCTCGGAGAAATTAACTATTTAATTGATTTAATAACGAAACAGAACAGCGTGCTCAGCCGACGACGTGCACCTCGGTCTTCGCCTCGGCAAAAACGCGCGCCATCTCGGGCGGGATCGGGCGGTCGGTGAACAGCGCGGCAATCCGGGAAAGCTGCGCCAGCCGCACCAGCGCCTGCCGCCCGAACTTGGAGTGGTCCGCGACGAGCAGCACGCGACGCGAGTTGGCGATGATCGCCTCCGAGACGCGCACCTCGTGGTAATCGAAATCGAGCAGCGTGCCGTCGCGCTCGATGCCCGAGATGCCGATCACTCCAAAATCGACCTTGAACTGGCGTATGAACTCGACGGTCGCCTCGCCGATCACGCCCCGGTCGCGCGAACGCACCATGCCGCCAGTAACGATCACCTCGCACTCCTGATTCGCGGACATCAGCGCCGCGACGTTGAGGTTGTTGGTGATCACCCTGAGCCCCTTGTGGCGCAGCAAAGCCTTGGCGACCTCCTCGGTGGTGGTGCCCAGGTTGATGAACAGCGAAGAGTTGTTCGGGATATGCTGCGCCACGAGCTGCGCGATGCGGCGCTTCTCTTCATGGAACAGCGTGCGCCGCGTGTCGTAGGCAAAATTCTCGATGCTCGAAGGCAGGCCGGCGCCGCCGTGATAGCGCTTCAGCAGCTTCAACTCGACCAGGCAGTTGATATCGCGGCGAATCGTCTGGTAGGTCACGCCGAAGTGCCTGGCGAGCGCCTCGACCGAGCCGAATCCCTCGCGCTGCACCTGGGTTAGCAGTTCCTGCTGGCGGGGCGTTAGCGTCCTCGTGGCCATGTCGCGATGCGCCGGGCGAAGCGCCGGCGCGAATGGGCACGGCGACGCTGCCGGGACCGGTTTGTTCGAATATCGACAGAATCCTACAGGATTTGTAGATTCGGCACGGGACATCACCGGAGAAACGCATGGCAGCGATGCAGGAAATCGCCGCGTGGCACGGCGAGATGACGCAATGGCGGCGCGATATCCACGCGCATCCCGAGCTCGGCTTCCAGGAGACGCGCACGGCCGACCTGGTGGCGCGCCGGCTCGAGTCGTTCGGCTGCGAGGTGCATCGTGGCATCGGCAGGACCGGCGTGGTCGGCGTGCTGAGCGCCGGCTCGGGCGGGCGCAGGCTCGGCCTGCGCGCCGACATGGACGCGCTGCCGCTCGAGGAGGCGAACACGTTCGCGCACCGCTCGCGCCACGCCGGCCGCATGCACGCCTGCGGGCACGATGGGCACACGACCATGCTGCTCGGCGCGGCGAAATACCTCGCCGCGACGCGCCGCTTCGACGGCACGGTGCACTTCATCTTCCAGCCGGCCGAGGAGGGCCTCGGCGGCGCGCAGGCGATGGTCGCCGACGGGCTGTTCGCGCGCTTCCCCTGCGACGCGATCTTCGGCATGCACAACCGCCCGAGCCTGCCGGTCGGGCATTTCGCGGTGCGCCCCGGGCCGATGATGGCGGCCGGCGGCTTCTTCGACATCCGGGTCACCGGCAAAGGCGCCCACGGCGCGCGCCCGGAGACCGGCGTCGACCCGGTGCTGGTTGCCGCGCACATCGCGACGGCGCTCCAGTCGATCGTCTCGCGCACCCTCGCGCCGCTCGATACGGCCGTCGTCTCGGTGACCAAGATCCAGGGCGGCGACGCCTACAACGTGATCCCGCAGACCGCGACGCTGGCGGGCACCGCGCGCGCCTTCTCTCGCCCGGTGATGGAACGGATCAGCGCCTCGATGGAGCGCATCGCGAGCGGCGTCGCGGACGCGTTCGGCGCGCACGCCGATACCGATCTGCGCTGGTCCTTCCCGCCCACGGTGAACGATCTTCGCGAGGCGGAATTCGCCGCGCGCATCTGCGCCGCCCTCGTGGGCGAGGCGAACGTCGATCGCAATCCGCCGCTCATCATGGCTGCCGAGGATTTCTCGTTCATGCTCGAGCGCGTGCCCGGCTGCTACGTCAACATCGGCAACGGCGCCGGCGCATTGGGGGGCGAGGCGGGCTGCGAGGTGCACAACCCGGGCTACGACTTCAACGACGCCGCGCTGCCGCTCG
>DASSJA010000254.1:0-12558 GCA_035691445.1 Burkholderiales bacterium
GTAGCCGTATCGCCCACCGAGGCTCTTGAGCAGCGGGACGTCGCCCGCGCGCTTCGCGCCGAAACGGAAATCCTCGCCGACCAGGAGCCACTGCGCCCTGAGCGTGCTCGCGAGCACCCGCTCGACGAAAGCCTCGGGAGCGAGCGACGCGAAGGAGCGGTCAAAGCGCTGGACGTGCGTGCGCTCCACGCCGTACGCCGCGAGGAGCTCCAGTTTCTCTCGAAGCGACGCGAGGCGGGTGGGCGCGGCGTGCGGAGCGAAGAATTCCCGCGGGTGGGGCTCGAACGTGAGCACGCAGCTCTGCAGGCCGCGCTGCCGCGCGCCGGCGAGCAGGCGCTGCAGCATCGCCTGGTGTCCGCGATGGATGCCGTCGAAATTTCCTACCGCGAGCGCGACTGGGCGCAGCGGCGCACGGGCGCCGTGGGTGAGCAGCATGGAACGCGAGGAATAGGCGTAAAGTTTTGAATTATAGCGGTAAGATGAGCGCTTACACGGAGGCCGGACTGAAGACTCTCGACCAGCAGATGGCGGTCTACGCCGCCTCCCACCGCAACCCCTGGAACCGGCTGACCCACTTCATCGGCGTGCCGGCCATCGTCGTTGCGCTTCTCATCCCGATGAGCTGGGTCCCGATCGGATACGGTGCGAGCGCGGCCCATCTCTTCGTCTGCGCCGTCCTCGCCTATTACTTCATGCTCGACGCCGCGCTCGCCCTCGCGACGACCGTCGCGATTCTCCCTCTTCTTCTTGCGGCAAAGCTCGCCGCCGGAACCGGTTTTGCCTCGGGCTGGATCTGGTCCGGCGCGTTCTTCGTCGGAGGCTGGATCTTCCAGCTCGCAGGCCACGCGTTCGAGGGGCGCAGGCCGGCGCTCGCCGACAATCTGTTCCAGATATTCATCGCGCCGATCTTCCTCGTGGCGGAGCTGTTCTTCGCCCTGGGCCTGAAGCGCGACGTTCGGAAAAAGATCGAGGCGAGACTCAGTTCAGCCGCGTCGCCGCCTGCTTGAGCTCCAGTACTTTCCCGTGGATTTCCGCGGCATCGGGCGCCTGGGGCCTGCGCCGCAGGTAGTTCTGAAGATCCGAAAGCGCCGGGCGAAAGCACTCGAGCTGCTGGTACACCAGCCCCCGGTCCCGGAGCTCCTCGGCGGATTCCGGCATCACGAGCAGCATGCGGTGCATGACCGCGAGAGCCTGCTCGAGCTTTCCCGTCTGCATGTAGATATTCTTCAGGTTGCGAAGGACCCTGGCGATGATCTGACGCGGAGTGGCAGGCTCCAGGTACTGGTCGAGCTGCGCCTGTTCCGCCGTGCCGGAGGGGAGCACCTGCGCCAGACGCTGCCGCAGGTCGGACTCGGATTGGGCTTCCCCTCCGGTGAAAGGGTCGAGCACGAGCTGGCCGCGCTTGACCGCGAGCTTCACGAGGAAATGCCCGGGAAAGGAAATGCCTTTCAGGTTGAGGCCGAGGCGCTTGCCTACCTCCAGGTAGAGAATCGACAGGGTGATGGGAATGCCGGTGCGGCGCTCCATGACCTCGTTCAGGTAGCTGTTGCGCGGGTCGTAGTAGTCGACCAGGTTTCCCGAGAAGCGCAACTCGTTGAACAGGTAGTAGTTCAGTGCGAGCACCCTCTGCTCGGAGAACGCATCGCCCGCCAGGCGCTTCTTGATCGCGACTGCGATGCCGTCGAGCTTGGCGAGGTACCCCGGGATGTCCAGCTCCGGGTAGATGTCCTGCGCGAGCATGAGGCTCGCCTCGGCGAGATTGAACTGGTCCCGCGAAACGATCTCCGCGAAGTGCTCCAGGCGCGGGTTCATGAGATCAAGCGGCGCGCCTCGCGAAATCCCCGAGCCGGAAGCCGAGCAGCCACAGGCCCGAAAAATACGTTGCGCCCCCGAGAACAACCAGTCCCGCGACTGCGGCCACTCGCGTCCAGCCGGGGGCGCTGAGCCACCATGCGGTCGGACCCATCGCGAGCCACAGCGCCAGGGCCATGGCCGCCAGAGCCGCCGCGACCTTGAGCGAAAAGGGGCCCCAGCCCGGCTGGGGCTGGTAGATCCGGTGCTCCCGGAGCTTGCGGTAGAGCAGTCCCGCGTTAAGGCAGGCGCCCAGGCCTATGGCGAGCGCGAGGCCCGCGTGGGGGCCGATGCCGGTCGAAAGCTCGAGGCCTCCCTGCTTCAGTGAAAGGACGAATACGGCGTTCATCGCTTGAGTGGCGATCAGGGTCAGGACGGCGATCCGCACGGGCGTGGCGATATTCTGCCGCGCATAGAAACCCGGCGCCAGCACCTTGACCAGAATCAGCCCGAGCAGGCCCGCGCTGTAGGCGATGAGCGCCTGGCGCGTCATCCAGACGTCGTGCTCGCCGAACTTGCCGTAGTGGAAGAGCGTCGTGACCAGGGGCACCGAGAGCAGGGCGAGGGCGGCCGCCGCCGGCGCCGTGAGTACGAGGGTGAGGCGCAGCCCCCAATCGAGCAGCTTCGAGTACTCGTCGTCGGAGGACGCGGCGTGGTACTTGGAGAGGCTGGGAAGCAGCACCGTGCCGAGCGCCACGCCCAGAAGGCCCGTGGGAAACTCCATGAGACGATCGGCGTAGTACAGCCAGGAGACGCGGCCGTCTCCGAGATAGGACGCGATGATGGTGTTGATGAGCAGGCTGATCTGGGCAACCGAGACGCCGACCGCCGCCGGCCCCATCAGGACGAGAATCCGCCTGACTCCCGGGTCGCCGAAATCGAGACGCAGCCGCGGCAGCATGCCGATTCTCACGAGCGCCGGCACCTGCAAGGCGAGCTGCAGCGCCCCGCCGACGAACACCGCCCAGGCGAGCACCATCACGGGCGGATTGAAATGGGGCGCGAAGAAAAGGGCGCCGAAGATGAAGGACAGGTTCAGCAGCGTAGGAGTCAGCGCGGGTATCGCGAAGCGGCTCCAGGTGTTGAGGATCCCGCCGGCGAAGGACACGAGCGAGATGAACAGGATGTAGGGAAAAGTGATCCGCAGCATCGCGACAGTGAGATCGAACTTCTCGGGGGTAGCCGCGAACCCCGGGGCGCTCACGTAGACGACGATCGGCGCGCCGACGACGCCGAGAGCGGTCACCCCGAGGAGAGACAGGGCCAGCACGCCCGCAGTGCGGTCGGTGAGCAGCTTCGTCTCCGCGTCGCCCCGGCGCGTCCGGTACTCGGAAAGGACGGGCACGAAAGCCTGCGAGAACGCGCCCTCGGCGAACAGGCGCCGCAGGAGATTGGGGATGCGGAAGGCGACGAAGAACGCGTCGGTCGCGAGCCCCGTCTTGAACAGTGTCGCGATCAGAACGTCCCGGACCAGTCCGAGAACGCGCGACACGAACGTCATGCTGCTCACGGTCGCGAGCGCTCTCAGCAAGTTCATGGTGCGATTATAACTTTCGCAGGCGGAAAACCTTGCGCCGCCGGGGCACAGCGACTACAATTTCGCCCTTTCGTCCGGGTATTGATATGGCAAACACGAAAGGCGCCCGCAAAGCAGCGCGTCAGGCCGAGAAGCGGCGCAGGCACAATGCGAGCCTGCACTCGGCGCTGGGCAGCGCGATCAAGAGCGTCGCCAGGGCAATTCAGGCCGGCGACAAGGCCGCTGCGCGCAAGGCCCTGAGCGCCGCGAGCGGCGTCATCGACCGCATCGCCGACAAGAACGTGATCCACAAGAACAAGGCGGCCAGGCACAAGAGCCAGCTCGCTGTCCGTCTGAAAGCGATGGCGGGATAAACGACGCTCTCACGCGACGGCGCGACTATTCGGGTTCCGGCCGCTCCTCACCTCGCCCTTGCCTCACCCGCAGCTCGTTGTCCTTCGCGAAGTTCATCAGGAAATGGTAGGCCATCGGCTCGACGTCCTTGAGCCTCGCGTCCACGACGACGCATTTCACTCCGGCCGAAGTGATCGGAAAGACATAGGGTGAATACTGCATGCGGCCGTCGGAGCCGAAGGCCGACATGACGCCGCACAAACGCTCCGCCCAGTCACCCGGCCGAAAAGGCTTGCCTCCGAGCGTCACGCCTGTGATCACGAATTCGTCGCTGCGCGAGCTCATGTCGTCCCCGTGAGGGGCGAAAAGTATAATCTGCTTTTCCTTCGGCGCACCCAATGAAAAAGCCGGTCAGCCGGGTCCTCATCATCAACGACGAGCCGCTGGTGCTCAAAGAGTTCGTCAAGGGCCTGAACGCCGCGGCACGTTCGCTCGACAACCCGCTCGGCATCACCTTCTCGGGCGTCACCACGGCGCGCGAGGCGCTGGCCGCGATCGAGGAAGACGGCGACCTGCAGGCCGTCGTGGTCGACGACAAGCTCTACACGCTCAACCAGAAGAGCTCCAAGAAGGAGATGTCGGCACTCGAGCTGGTGAAGCGGGTCACCCGCTTCCGTCCCGAGCTCGACGTCTACATCCTGATCGCGCAGGAGCACGAGGACGAGATCGTCGACGCGCTCTTTGCCGAGGCGGTCGACGGCTACTTCTACCGCGAGGAGCGGGATTATCGCGGCATGTACCGCATCCTCAACGCGCAGATCCAGGAGCGCTCGCGCACGCCGTTCTACGACCAGCTCAAGAACTACGTGTGGATGGCCAAGGATTCCTGGCACACGCCGGGGCACTCGTCGGGGGAATCACTGCGGGGGAGCCCCTGGGTGAACGATTTCTACGAGTTCATGGGCGAGCACGTATTCGACGGCGACCTGTCGGTGTCGGTGAAGATGCTCGACTCGCTGATGGAGCCCACGGGGGTCATCGCCGAGGCGCAGACGATCGCGGCCAAGGCATTCGGCGCCCGCCGCACCTTCTTCGCGACCAACGGCACCTCGACCTCGAACAAGGTCATTTTCCAGACGCTGCTCGCGCCGGGCGAGAAGCTGCTCCTCGACCGCAATTGCCACAAGTCCGTGCATCACGGCGTGGTGCTGTCGGGCGGCCACCCGATCTATCTCGATTCGTCGGTCAACGCCAAGTACAGCCTGTACGGACCCGTGCCGAAGAGCACCATCCTGTCCGCCATCCGCAGGCACCCCGACGCGCAGGCGATCATCCTCACTTCGTGCACGTACGACGGACTGCGCTACGACCTCGCGCCCATCGTCGAGGCCGCGCACAGGAAGGGCATCAAGGTGATCGTCGACGAGGCGTGGTACGGATTCGCGCGCTTCCATCCCGCTTTCCGGCCGACCGCGCTCGAAGCGGGCGCGGACTACGCCACGCAAAGCACGCACAAGGTGCTCTCGGCTTTTTCCCAGGCGTCGATGATCCACGTGAACGATCCCGGATTCAACGAGCACCTGTTCCGGGAGAATTTCAACATGCACACCTCGACCTCGCCCCAGTACAGCATGATCGCGAGCCTGGACGTGGCGAGAAAGCAGGCGGTGATGGAGGGCTACAAGCTGCTCTCGCGGACCCTCGCGCTCTCGCAGGAGCTGCGCGCCCAGATCAACTCGACCGGCGTCTTTCGCGTGCTCGAGCTCGAGGAGCTCCTGCCAGAGGAGGTGAAGCGCGACAACATCCGCCTCGATCCGACCAAGGTGACCGTGGAGATATCGAGCTGCGGCTATACCGTCGAGGATTTGCAGCGCGAGCTCTTCGACCGCTATAACATCCAGGTCGAGAAATCGACCTTCAACACGCTTACCCTGCTGCTCACGGTGGGCACCACCCGCAGCAAGGTCTCGCGCCTTTACGACGCGCTGATGCGCATCGCCCGCGAGCGCCGGGCGCCCCGCCGCCTGTACCGATTTCCCGAGATCCCGGGGTTCACCCGGCTCCGCTATCTGCCGCGCGACGCGTTCTATTGCGGCGGCGAGCTGCTTCCCCTGGTCGACGAGAAGGACAATATCAAGCGCGAATTGCTCTCGCGTGCGTGCGCCGACCAGATCGTCCCCTATCCCCCGGGCATTCCCGTGCTCGTCCCGGGCCAGGTCATCACGCGCGAGATCCTCCAGTACCTGGTCGGTCTGCTGCGGTCGCAAAAGCGGGTGGAGCTTCACGGTATCGTCTACGACGGATACCTCCCCTGCCTGCGGGTGCTCAAGCCGGCGGAGGAGCGAGGCCTGCGGCGCATCGACTAGGCCAGGGCGTGCGGGACGTCGTTTCTCCCGGCTGCCTTGCGTCCGGAAAAACGGTATGTTATACAGGTAGTTCCGGGGGGATCATGCTGCCGTCCTTGAACACGACGAAGTTCGGGTTTCGAATCCGCACGCGCCAGGGGCTGGTCGTCGAGCACCTCATGATCCACGGACGCGACGAAGCCGACGCGGAGCGCAAGCTTCGCCAGATGTACCTGCACTGCGAGATCCTGGAGCGCAGCGTGATGCAGCCCGCCGTGATGCAGCCGACCCTCGCCTCCGCGTCGGAGGCTCCCGACGCGACGAGCTTCGAGGAAATCGTTTCGCTGATCAGCAAGTAGCCGGGCCGGCTAGACCTTCGGCTTGGCCTCGGTTTCCAGAAAACCCGAAGACAGCAGCTCCACGAGCAGGCTCTCGTAGTCCTGCGCCCCCCGGCTATTGGGAGCGTGGGCGAAGATGTCCTTGCCGAGCGCCGGGCTCTCGGCGATGCTCACCGTCTCGGTGATGCGCGTCTCGCACAGCTCCGCTCCGAACCGCGAGCTGAGCTGCGAAGCGATATCGTGCGACATGCGCCGGCGGGAGTCGAACCGCGTGAGCAGGTAGCGGCGCTCGACGCGCCGCTTCAGGACGTGCTCGAGCGCCCGCAGCGTGTTTTCCAGCGCGAACGCGCCCCTCATGGCGAGATAGTCCGTCGAAATCGGGATGAGAACCCTCTCGGAGGCGAAGATCCCGGACAGGGAGAGAACGCCCAGCATGGGACAGCAATCGATCAGGACCGGGCGGGTTCCATTCCACCCCGCGTCCAGCCCGGTCTTGAGCTTGTTGAGGATGTCCGGGCCCTTGCCGAACAGAGTATCCACCTTGATCAGCTCGGTGTGCCCGGGGATGAGCTCGCCGCCGAAGCGTATCGGCCTGACGACCTCCCTGAGCGGCTTGCCCGAGCTGAAGTAGGCGAACAGGCTCTCGCCGCTCGAGGCGCCCGGGTTGAGGATCGTGCTCAGATGCGACTGCGCGTCGAGGTCGACGAGCAGGGGCACCACGCCGCGACGCGCGAGCGCCGCGCCCAGGTTGAGCACCGTCGTCGTTTTGCCGACCCCGCCCTTTTGATTGAAAACCGTCAGCCGCGTTCCCATGCCGAACTCGTTATGCTAAGCTATTGGCCCTCCAGAGAAATTCATTATCGCACAGGCGACACGATGACCTTCTTCAGGCCCAGCCGCAATGGCGCCGCTCGTTCGCCCGTTCTTCCCGAATCCCGACGACGCCGGGCGCCGGCATAAGCGCAGATCCGCGCGCCCAGGGGAACCGAGGGCGCAATCCGAACGCTTTGGGCGAAGAGTATCCGCTCCGCGCCGCAAAAAATTCGAACGGTTGAACCCATGTCTTATTCGATGAACACGTATTCCCGCATACCCGTTGCGTTCACGCAAGGCGACGGCGTATGGGTTTGGGACGAATCCGGAAAGAAATACCTCGACGCCCTGGCCGGAATAGCGGTCAACACGCTCGGCCATGGGCATCCCAAGCTGACGCGGGTGATCGCCGAGCAAAGCTCGCGCCTCATCCACGCTTCCAACCTCTACCGCATCGCCGAGCAGGAGAGGCTCGCAGAGAAGCTCGCCGGGATAAGCGGTACCGACGCGGTGTTTTTCTGCAATTCCGGCTGCGAGGCGAACGAAGCCGCGATCAAGCTCGCGCGCCTTCACGGACACGGCCGGGGAATCGACAGCCCCGGGATCGTGGTAATGGACAAGGCCTTCCACGGGAGGACGCTCGCGACGCTTTCGGCCACGGGCAATCGCAAGGTCCAGGCGGGGTTCGAGCCCCTGGTGCCGGGATTCGTGCGCGTCCCCTTCAATGACATCGAGTCGGTGCGCCGGATCGCCGCAACCGACGCAAGCGTGGTCGCCGTGCTGGTCGAGCCCATCCAGGGCGAGGGCGGGATAAACCTCTCCTCGATGCAGTACCTGCGCGATCTGCGCGAGCTGTGCGACCGCCAGGGCTGGTTTCTGATGGTGGACGAGGTCCAGTGCGGCCTCGGGCGCACCGGCAGGTGGTTCGTCTACCAGCACGCCGGAATCCTCCCCGACGTGGTGCTGCTCGCCAAAGGACTGGCCTCGGGGGTGCCGATCGGGGCCTGCCTCGCCCGCGGAGCGGCGGCGCAGGTGTTCAAGCCCGGAACGCACGGCTCCACGTTCGGCGGCAATCCGCTCGCCTGCGCGGCCGCCCTCGCGACGCTGCGCGCAGTCGAGGAAGAAGGCCTCATGGAGAACGCGGCGCGCGTCGGCGGAGTTCTCCTGACCGGGCTTCGCGACGCGCTCGCCGGGCGCCCGGGCGTGGTCGAGGTCCGCGGTCACGGCCTCATGATAGGCGTGGAGCTCGACCGCCCCTGCGGCGACCTCGTCACCCGCGCGCTCGAGGCGGGCCTGCTCATCAACGTGACCATGGACAACATCGTCCGGCTGCTGCCGCCGCTGGTCATGAGCGAGGGCGAAGCGCGCCAGGTCCTGTCCATCCTCGTGCCGCTGGTGCGCTCGTTCCTCGCCCAGGCCCCATCCGCCGCTGCCGCGCGCGCATGAATAAAGCCGGGACCCCGCTGCGGCACTACCTGCAGTTCAAGGACTTCTCCCGCGAGGAGTACGAGTATCTGTTCGCCCGCACGCGCTGGATCAAGGATCAGTTCAAGCGCTACCGGCGCTACTGGCCTCTCCAGGACCGGACCCTGGCCATGATCTTCGAGAAGCCCTCGACACGCACGCGGCTTTCCTTCGAAGCCGGCATGCACCAGCTCGGCGGCACGGCGATCTACCTGTACACGCGCGACACGCAGCTCGGCCGGGGCGAGCCCGTGGAGGACGCCGGCCAGGTGATCTCGCGCATGTGCGATATCGTCATGATCCGCACCTTCGAGCAGGACATCATCTCGCGCTTCGCCGCGAATTCGCGCGTGCCGGTGATCAACGGGCTGACCAACGAATACCACCCCTGCCAGGTGCTCGCCGACATCTACACCTATATCGAGCAGCGCGGCCCGATCAAGGGCAAGACCGTCGCATGGATCGGCGATTCGAACAACGTGTGCAACGCCTGGCTGCAGGCTGCGACGGTGTTCGACTTCAACGTGCACGTGTCCACTCCGCCCGGGTACGAGGTGGAGCCCGAGCGCGCCGGCATCTACGACGACTTGAACTACGAGAACTTCGCCGATCCCATGGCCGCGGCGCGCGGCGCCGACCTGGTCACCACGGACGTCTGGACCAGCATGGGCTTCGAGGCGGAGAACGAGGAGCGCAAGCGCGACTTCGAGGACTGGCAGGTGGACTCGGAAATGATGAACGCCGCAAAGCGAAACGCCCTTTTCATGCACTGCCTTCCCGCGCATCGCGGCGAGGAGGTCGCCGCCGAAGTGATAGACGGGCCGCACAGCGTGGTCTGGGAAGAGGCGGAGAACCGCCTGCACACACAGAAGGCGCTGCTGGAATTCCTGCTGCTCGGAAAAGTAAAGGTGAAGAAGTGAAGAGCAAGGTGAAGAAAGTGGTGCTCGCCTATTCGGGCGGCCTGGACACATCGGTCATCCTCAAGTGGCTGCAGGACACTTACGCTTGCGAAGTGGTCACCTTCACGGCCGACATCGGACAGGGCGAGGAGCTCGGGCCCGCCCGGGCAAAGGCCCGGAGGCTCGGCGTCAGGAAAATCTTCGTCGAGGACCTGCGCGAGGAGTTCGTGCGCGATTTCGTCTTTCCGATGTTCCGCGCGAACGCGATCTACGAGGGAGAGTACCTTCTGGGCACCTCGATCGCGCGCCCGCTCATCGCCAAGCGCCAGATCGAGATCGCCCGCCGAACCGGCGCGGACGCCGTGGCCCACGGCGCCACCGGCAAGGGCAACGACCAGGTGCGCTTCGAGCTCGGATACTACGCCCTGAACCCCGGCATCCGCGTCATCGCTCCCTGGCGCGAATGGACGCTCAATTCCCGTGAGAAGCTGCTCGAGTACGCGCAAAAGCACGGCATCCCCATCGAGGGCAGGAGGAAGGGCGGCTCGCCTTACTCGATGGACGCGAACCTGCTGCACATCTCCTACGAGGGCCGCATTCTCGAGGACCCCGCGCGCGAGCCCGAGGAAGACATGTGGCGCTGGACCGTCTCCCCGGAAAAGGCGCCCGCACGCGCCGAGTATCTCGAGCTGGAGTACCGCGGCGGCGACATTGTCGCGGTCAACGGGAAAAGCCTCAGCCCCGCCAGGGTGCTCGCGGAGCTGAACCGCCTCGGTGGCAGGCACGGCATCGGCCGGCTCGATCTGGTCGAGAACCGCTACGTCGGAATGAAATCGCGCGGCTGCTACGAGACGCCGGGCGGCAGCATCATGCTGAAAGCGCATCGCGCGATCGAATCCATCTGCCTCGACCGCGAGGTCGCCCATCTCAAGGACGATCTGATGCCGCGCTACGCCGCGCTCATCTACAACGGCTACTGGTGGAGCCCGGAGCGAAAGCTCCTTCAGACCCTGATAGACGCCTCGCAGCGCGGAGTGAACGGCCATGTGCGGGTCAAGCTCTACAAGGGCAACGTCATCGTCGTGGGGCGCGAATCGAAGACCGACTCGCTCTTCGATCCGGGGATCGCAACCTTCGAGGACGACCGCGGCGCCTATGACCAGGCCGACGCTTCGGGCTTCATCCGCCTGAACGCGCTGCGGATGCGAATCGCCGCCCGGAAGAGACGCCGGCGCTGATCTTCGTCGCCTTGCGCGGCGCCAGGTTCCGAGCGGACCATCTCCTTGTTAGAATCCCGCCTCAGGCCATGACTTATACGGATCGCGGTGCGCGTTCGGTATAATCGCCGGGGAATTTCCGCTGGTCCGCCATGCCCTCATTCGACGTCGTCTCGGAAGTCAACAAGGTCGAGCTGAAGAACGCCGTCGACCAGTCCAACAAGGAGATCGCGAACCGCTTCGACTTCAAGGGGTCGGATGCGCGCATCGAGCAGACCGAGCTCGTGCTGACGCTCTACGCCGACGACGACTTCAAGCTGAAGCAGGTGACCGATGTCTTCCTGATGAAGTGCGCGAAGCGCGGCGTCGACGCGCGCCTGTTCGACTCGAAGAGCGTCGAAAAGATCGGCGGAACCAAGGTGAAGCAGCCGATCCACGTCAAGGTCGGCATCGAGCAGGAAAAAGCGAAGAGCATCGTCAAGCTGGTCAAGGATTCGAAAATGAAGCTGCAGGCGGGCATCCAGGGAAACGCCGTGCGCATCTCGGGGGCCAAGAAGGACGACCTCCAGGCGGCGATCCAGCTGATCCGGAAGTCCGTCACGGACATCCCGCTTCAGTTTCAGAATTTCCGTGACTGATACGAACAGGGGAACCCTACGGTTCCCCCGTTACCTCTTCCCCAACCTAAATCTGCAGTCCCTCGATCCAGCGATCATAGACGCGGTCGGCGATGAGGTTGAGCGCGCGCACGCGCTCGTCGAGCCGCTCGATCATCTGCGCCGGAGTCTGCACCGACGGCCCGACCTTCGTCACGAGTTCCTTCTCCCAGTCCTCGCACCAGCTGCGGATCAGCTCGGGGGTCATTTCCACGTGGCATTGCATGCCGAGGTGCTTGCCCAGCGCGAACACCTGGTTGGCGCAATGCGCGCTCTCTGCGATACGCGTCGCCCCAGGCGGGATCGTGAAGGTCTCACCGTGCCAATGAAAGCCCGAGAACTCGCGCGTCGCCCCGAACCACTCGCGCGCCGGAGCATTGTCGGCGACCGCGACCGGACCCCAGCCGATCTCCTTCACGCCGTTGCTCGTCACTTTTCCGCCGAGCGCTTTGGACATCAGCTGCCCGCCCAGGCAATGGCCGAGCACCGGGATGTCGGCGTCGACCGCCTCGTTGACCAGGCCCAGCACGCGGCGTATCCAGGGCAGATCGTCGTTGACGCTCATCGGCCCGCCCATGAGCACCAGACCGGAAAATTCGCTCGGCACCGCGGGAACCGCTTCGCCCTCGCCCGCTTTGACGAGGCGCCAGGGAATCCGGTGTGCGTCGAGGAATGTGGCAAAATAGCCCGGCCCTTCGGTCCTGGTGAAGCGGAAAATGGCAACCGGTTTCACGCCCGAGACGAGATCACAGTGAGCAAGCTGCGTATTGTAGCGTTTCTCGTTTCTCTTTCTCCGGCGGCCGGCTGGGCAGTCGACATGAACGTGATCGGCCTGTTTCCCGGCAAGGCCGTCGTCGTTATCGACGGCGGCGCGCCGCGAGTCCTGTCGGTGGGCCAGAGGCCCGTCGGGGGGGCGACGCTGATTTCGACCGACCGCGAGACGGCGACGTTTCTGATCGACGGTCAGAAGAGAACTCTCAGGATCGGCCAGCATCACGGCGGGCCGGCGGGAGCGTCTTCGGCGCAAAGGGCGACCCTGTCGGCCGATCCACGCGGGCATTTCGTGGCCGATGGGCAGATCAACGGCGGCCCGGTGCGTTTCCTC
>DASSJA010000255.1:0-3487 GCA_035691445.1 Burkholderiales bacterium
AAAGGCGCAGAAGCGGCGCGATCACGTGGACCAGCTCGTACACGAGCAGCCCCGCCAGCAGGGCGGGGAGCAGGTGCACCCACAATACGAGCACCAGCGCCGCGGCGACCAGGCACCACGAGACGAGCTCGGTGACGGAGAGCTTCCTACCGGGCATCGGCGGGGATCGGGGACTTTTTCGCCATTTTCAGGTAATAGAGTAGCAAGTTATAGTTAGGGCTGATGCGGTTTACCGACCCAACGCACCGGCAATGAATTTCCCTCGTCTGTTTGCGACGCTTGCAGGCGTCGCTGTCGCGGCCGGCTGCGTCACCGCGCCCGAGGCTCCACCCGCGGGCGTTCCGACCCGGCTCGCCATTTTTTCCGCCTTGAAGCCGGGCGAGCCCGTCCCGTCCGATTGGGCGACCTGGACCCTGTCGCGGCTCAGGGCGCGCAGCCAGTACCGGCTGGTCGAGGACGGCGGCGCGACCGTGCTCCAGGCCATCGCCCGGGACTCCGCCTCCGGCCTTCTCCACCCCATCGACCTGGACATCCGGGACAGGCCGTTCCTGTCGTGGCGCTGGAAAGTGGAGGATCTCGCGCCTTCGGAGGACAGTCCCGACGACTCGCCCGTGCGGGTTCTCGTCAATTTCGCCGGCGACTACTCGAAAATCCCGTTCAGCGACCGCCTCTTCTACGACCAGTTTCGCCTGTTCACCGGCCAGCAGCTGCCTTATGCCGGCGTGATGTATGTCTGGGGGAGCCAGACGCGCCAGGGCGGGATCGTGAAGAACAAGTACACCACGCGCATCAAGATGATCGCCGTCGAGAGCGGCAAGGAGAAACTGGGGAAGTGGCTCGAAGAAAGGCGAAACGTGGAAGAGGACTATCGACGCCTGTTCGGCGAAGAGCCCGGCCGGGTCGTCTCGGTGGGCATCATGACCGAGGCCGACGAGGGCGACCGGCCGATGGAGGCTTACTACGGCGACATCGCGTTTCAGCCGGCCGGGCAGTGACGAGACAGCCCGGCGCGGACCGCACAGCTCGAATCAGGCCGCCTTCTTGCGGTTTTTCTCCAGCCAGCCGTCTACCAGAGCGACGGTCTGATCGACGACATCCAGGCGCATGCCCTTCTGCCCCGCGATGGTCTTGACCAGCAGGTCCACCCGCTCGATGTTGGGCGCGCCGTTGGCGAGGGCGCGCGCCGCGGACGACGGTGTCAGGAGCGACAGCGCCGCGTTCGCGTACTTGTCGAAGGGCACTCTGTCTCTCTCGTCCGCTCCCAGCGACACGCACAGCTTCACCACCCAGGTGTACACGGCGCGCGAGGCCGCGAGATCGCCGTGCACGGCATCCTTGATCGGCCGCACGCTGTCCCTCAGCACGCAGCGGTAATTGCCGGCGATGAGCATCGCCCACTTCGCGAGCGGAACGAAAACCGAGTCGTGCACCTTGAGCTTGACCGGCAGCTCGATCCCGTCGAAGCGGGAGGCCTCGATGTCCGATTCGAGCCTGCGCAGGATGGCCGTATGCGCCTCGGAATCGAAGCGCGCCGACTTGAAGTTGGTCGGCAGCCTCACCTGCAGCACGTTCACTTTTTCCTCGGGCGGCCGGAACGCCTGCGGGTCCGGGCTGCACAGCGTCATCAGCTTGGGATCGAAGCCGTCCCAGACCGTGGGATCGGTGTAGCAGCCCCGGATCGCCTTGACGTCGACGCCCGGAATGCGCGCCAGGTAAGGCAGCGGCGGCATGTTCATGATCGACATGCAGGGCACCCTGGCGCGCGCCACCGCGTCGAGCAGCTCGCGCACGCCGGGGGAGCGGTACTGCGGCTCCTGCATGGCGAGCGCCACCAGATCGTAGTCGGAAGGCTTCACTCCCGCGGTGCCTCCCGCGGTCAGCCTGCCCGGCAGCTTCCTGGAATTGATCTCTACGAGCCCGTCGCGTCCCCTGACCGGCATGCGGACGACGGCGCCTTCCTTGTTGATCAGATCCGCCTCGGCGGGGAGGCACACGAGGTGCACCGCGTGCCCCGCGAGCGCGAGCTTGGTTCCGAGCAGCGAACCGTAGGACGCGCCCATGATGAGGATCTTGTGCCTGGTGCTCATGAATCGGGTCTCCTTTCACACGCGGATTTCGCGCCGCGCTCGCCGAAAGGCGAAATGGTAGTCAGTTCGCCGCCGCAGAGCAACCACTAGCGCCCGATCTTCTTCCGGTCGGCGCGCTTCAGTCTGTTCTTCGCCGCGCGCTCGCGCTGCTCGCTCCGATGGCCGCGACGGTCTTCCCTGGCAAAGCGCTTCTTCTTCGATTTCGAGCCGAAGACCTGGCTCCATTTTCCGCTCTTGAAGACGATCTGGTAGCCCCCGGAGAGAATCTGAAACGGCCTGGCGACTTTCTTCATCCGGTCGAACGTCACCGACCCGGGCGCGCGGAACGACTCGAAGTAGGCCGGGTAGACGAAATCGGTCATGGGAATGCCGTTCACCTTGAAGCTCTGCTCCTCGACCGGGTCGGCGCTCTCGTACGCGTACATGGTGTTCGCGTCGGGTCCGGTCGTCATCATGTTGGTGGCCGGGTCGACCAGCATCTCGACCAGCTCGTGGGAAGCCGAGACGCTCACCAGGTCGTGGTTGTCGACGGTTGTCTTGACGAAGACCTTGGCCTGCGGCATCCCGTCGGGCGTGAGATCGTGATACGCGAGCGCGCCGGGCTGGTCGGCGTTGTCGAGAAAGACCATCGCCCAGGCTCCTTTCAGGTAGTCCTTCGACTTCACCAGCTTCGCCGGCGTGCCCCACACCGGCGCCACGTACTGGTCGACGAAGGTCTGCATCGCCGCAATCAGCGCGTCCAGGTCGACGCCGAGCGGAGTCGACGCCTTGTTGAAGCACGCGATCGTGGGCACTCCCCCTTGGTTGAACGCGCCGAATTTCGGTTTAGCAGATCTCATGAGTCCCTCGCTCCGAAATGCAGGATTAGACAAACACGGCCGGGATAAGTTACGGTGAGCGCCGGATCGGTGCAACCAGGAGGCGATATGGAAGGCAGGAACGTGAGGATACGCTCGAGCCAAGGTGGTGAATTCGACTGTTATCTCTCAGCGTCCAGGTCAGCCGCGAAGGTCCCGACGATCGTGCTTGCGGCCGCGGTGCATGGTGTCAACGACGATCTGCGCGCCATCGCCGACGAGTTCGCGGTCCACGGCTACATCGCCGCGGCGCCCGACCTTTTCTGGCGCACCATTCCCGGGCCGCTCGGGCGCGACGACGATCGCACCAAGACGAGGTCGCAGCCGCGACTCGAAAAGATAAAGACGGGCGAGAGTGATCTCGCCGACACGCTCGCACCCGTGCGCAAGCTGCCGCAGTCGAACGGCCGCGCCGCGGTGATCGGCTTCTGCTACGGCGGCCCTTACGCCATCCTCGGTCCCAAGCGCCTGGGGTTCGATGCGGGCATCTCCTGCCACGGCTCGCAGATGCTCGACTACGTCGCCGAGCTCGAAGGGCTCGCG
>DASSJA010000256.1:0-7243 GCA_035691445.1 Burkholderiales bacterium
TGGCCCGTGCCGATGATGACAGCGTCGTGAGTGCTCATGCTGGCTCCTTGATCGGCTAGCGGTCGGAGAACGCGATACGCCCCAGTATAATCGCCGCATGCGCGCTTCCGCCGCAGTCTTCGCGGCCGCCTTCCTGCTGGCCGCCCGCGCCGTCGCACAGGACGCCGAGCAGCTCGCCGCGCAGGCGAAGCGGCGCTGGGCCGAGAGTCCGTATGGACCGATGCTCGAGCGCATTCTTCCGCCCACGTTCGAGTCCACGCGGCTTCCCGGGAGGGAATCCCAAGGCGCACGGTTGCTGGCCCGGTATTGCGTTCAGTGCCACAACCTGCCCAACCCGGCGATGCACCAGGCGGCGAAATGGCCCGTGATTTTCGAGCGCATGGTCGTCCGCATGAGGGGAAAGGGCAACATGGGCGAGCTGATGCGCGAGATGATGGCAGGGGTGCAGGCGCCCACGGTGGACGAAGCTTCGGTCTTGCTAGCCTACCTGCGCGAGTACAGCCAGACGCCCCTCGATCCGAAGAAGTACCCCGAGATCTTTCTCCCCGAAGGCCGGTCGTTCAAGCTCGCTTGCGAGCAATGCCACGAGTTGCCCGATCCGATGCGCCACACGGCTTCCGAATGGCCGCAAGTCGTGGCGCGCATGCAGAGGAACATGGAATGGATGAACCGCGTCGTCGGAAACCAGCATCCTCCGGGCGAGCCGCAGCTTCGAATCGGGGAGATCAACGCCTTCCTCGTCAAGCGCGCGAGGAAGGACTGAAGGCACCCGGCTCGATCACGTCGGCACGGCCATGCCGCGTTTCACCGCGGGTCTCGCGCCGATCGCGTCGAACCAGCGTTTCACGTTGGGATGCGCGCCCAAGTCGGTCTTGTGCCACTCGTAGCGCGCGACCCAGGGATAGGTCGCGATGTCGGCGATCGAGTACTCCCCGGCCAGGTATTCCGCCTCTCCCAGGCGTCGATCGAGCACGCCGTAGAGCCGGTCTTTTTCCCTGGTATAGCGCTCGATCGCGTACGAAACCTGCTCCTTTGCCGAGCGAAGGAAATGGTGCACCTGGCCGAACATCGGCCCGATGTGTCCCATCTGGAACATCAGCCACTGGAGCGCCAGGTATTTGCCGCGATCGCGCCTCGGCAGGAGTTTCCCGGTCTTCGCCGAGAGATAGACGAGGATCGCGCCCGATTCCATCATCCGGATGGGTTCGCCGCCAGGCCCCTCGGGATCGACGATCGAGGGGATCTTGGCATTCGGATTGATCGCTACATAGTCCGGGGCGAACTGCTCGCCCGAGCCGATATTGACCTTGTGGACGCTGTAGGCGAGCCCGCATTCCTCCAGCATTACGGACACCTTGCGGCCGTTGGGCGTGCTCCAGGTGTACAACTCGATCATCGTTGTCTCCTGCTAAAGTTGCATCATGCTGAAATGGGTCCTGGCGCTCGTCATCGCGCTCATCGTACTGACGGCGCTCGCGCCCTGGCTGTCGAGGTACGGGCTGGGCCGCCTGCCGGGCGATCTCACGGTGCGCTACAAGGGACGTCTCTACTATCTGCCGTTCACGAGCACGATCCTGCTCTCGCTCGCCCTCACATTGCTCGCGCGAATCCTGTGAGGGTCCCTGGTTGACCACTCGGCGAGGCGCGCACCCATCTCAACCTATCCGTTCGATGGCCTCGATCCTGGCGCGGCGCACCCTTTCCGCGACGTCCGACTTTGCGCCCTGCGCGGCGATCGCCCCGGCGTCGACCCCGACCGCGGCAGCGAGTGCCCGCTTCAGTATCGAGCGCGGCATGAAAGGTATTTGCCCCCAGCCGCGCTCGCCGCGCTCCGCGCAGGCGAAAAGGGCGAGCAGCTCCTCGAAGCGGTCGGGCCGGCGGAACGCGTCGCAATACTCGAGCATGGCGAGCAAGTCCGGCGCGCCCAGCGCGGGCACGTGCCTGACACCCGCAGCTTGCCTGCGCGCGAGCACGGCGAGATCACGGCAATCGGCCGGAGCCTTGAGGCGCTCGCTCAACTCGCGCGCGGCTTCCGGGGAAGACGCGCCGAGCGCAACCAGGGCAAAGCGCGGTGCGAGGGCCAGGCGCTCCGCCGCCGCGCAGGCGAGCGAGCGCACGAGAACGCGCGAGGCGTCGTTCGCCGGACGGCCTTGCTCGAACGCCAGCCCGAGCTCGGGCAGGAGCTTCCCGAGGAGTCCCGTTTCGGCGAGCACCGAAAACAGGAGGGCGGGCTCGCCTTCCGCCAAGCCGCGGGAAAACTCCTGCCATACGCGCTCGGGAACGAGCGCGTCCGCCTCGCCGCCCGCGACCATCGAGCGCATCAGCGCCATCGTCTCGGGCGCGACGGCGAAACCGAATCGCGCCGCAAAGCGCGCGACGCGGAGGATTCGCACCGGGTCCTCGACGAACGCTGAGCTCACGTGCCGCAGCAGCCCGCGCTCGAGGTCGGCTGCGCCGCCGAACGGATCGACGAGCCGCCCGGCCTCGTCGCGGGCCAGGGCGTTGATGGTCAGGTCGCGGCGCTCGAGGTCCTGCTCGAGCGTCACGTCGGGCGCGGCGTGGATCTGGAAGCCCCTGTAGCCACGAGCGACCTTGCGCTCGGTGCGCGCGAGCGCATACTCCTCGTGAGTTTGCGGATGCAGGAACACCGGGAAATCCTTGCCCACGGGCTTGTAACCGAGGCCCTCCATCTCCTCAGGGGTGGCGCCGACCACGACGTAATCGCGGTCGCTCACCTGCAACCCGAGGAGCTCGTCGCGCACCGCCCCGCCGACAGCGTAGATCTTCACGCTCCTCGTCTTTGGGTCTAGCGGCCGGCCTTGTAGCGGAACCAGCTGTAGCGCGAGCGCGGAGAAACGCCGCGGAGATAGACGGGCGCCACCGCTTCGAGCGGCGTGGGCTGGATGGAGAAGGGAAATGCACCGGCGCAGACGCTGTCGACCTTCATCGAATTGTAGTTGTCGCGCGACATGAGCTTCCTGCCCGGCTTCCATTCCATCGCCCATGCCTGCAAGAAGGACAGGCGATCGGAAAGACCGATCACGATTGCCGGATGCCCGCTCGCGATTCCGGCGTATCGCGCGAGTTCGTACAGGGTATACACACGCGGTCCACCCAGATCGTAACGCTTGCCGATGCTGTCCCGCTCCGCGAGGCTGACCTTGAAGCAGCTCGCCACGTCCTCGACGTATACCGGCTGAAAGCGCGCCTGCGGACTGGGCAACGGCAGGAACGGCAGCCAGCGCTGGAGCTGGGCGAAGGTGTTGAGGAACCTGTCCTCCGGGCCGAAGATCACCGAAGGCCGGAACACGGTTACCGCGAGATCGTTCTGAGCGGCGAATACCCAGGACTCGCCTTCGCCCTTGGAGCGCAGATACTGACTCGGGCCCTCGGCATGCGCATGCAAGGCGCTCATGTGGAGCAGGCGCAGCACGCGCTTTTTCTTGCACGCCTCGACGATTTTCTGAGGCAGCTCGACGTGAGCGCGCGCGAATTCCGGCCCATAAGGATCCCCCGGGCGCCCGTACAGGATGCCGACCAGGTTCACGACCGCGTCGCAACCGGTGAGAAGGCGCGCGAGCGTCTCGGGGTCGTGCACGTCGGCCTGGACCACGTCCACGGTAGGCAGAAGAATCAGGTGCTTCGCGCGCTCCCGCCGGCGCGTGGGGACCACCACGAAGTGCTCGTCTTCGACGAGCTGGCGCACGAGATGCCGGCCGACGAAGCCGCTGCCGCCGATGACCAGGATGCGACTCATGATGCGCGAGGGCAAAGCGCTAGTTTAACCGCGAAGCGCGCACCGCAGGGCGCACACGACGCCGCAGCTTGGAAGCCCTACTGGACGACGGGATCGGGAGGAATCGCCGCCAGCCCCACGGATGAGCGGCGCGGCGGCACGACACCCAGGCGCGTCTTGAGCGGCACCGGCTTGGTACCCAGAACCGCGGCGTAGTAGACCGTATTCGCCATCACCTTCTTCACATAGTCCCGCGTTTCCCCGAACGGGATGTTCTCCGCGAAAATCGCCCCTTCGACCGGAGTGGCGCCGCGCCATAGCCGCGCGCGCGAAGGCCCGGCATTGTAGGCGGCCGCGGCGAGCACCGGGCTTCCGTCGAACTGATCGAGCACGTGACGCAGGTAGTACGTGCCCAGCAAGGCGTTGAGATCGGGCTCGTGCAGCCTCGACCACGAGAAATTCTTCAAACGCATCCTCTGCACTACCCATTTCGCTGTCGGGCGCATCACCTGCATCAGGCCCGTCACACCCACCGGGGACTTGGCGCCCGCGACGAACCGGCTTTCCTGGCGCACCAGGCCGAGCACCCAGGGCTCCTCGAGATCGCGCGAACGAGCCCTTTCGGCGAGAACTTCGCGGTAGGGCGCGAGGTAGCGAACCGAAAAATTGTGAGCGAAGACAGTCCTGTCTGCAGTGCTGATGGCCCGATCCCAGGCTTCGTTGCGGCGGGCGAGCTCCGCCGCGGCGAGCAGCTTCCGGTCGTCCATTCCGCGTATGGTCCAGAGCCACTCGCGGGTGGCTTCGTTGCGCATGTCGATGCGATAGAGCGCGAGCGCCCTCTGCAGGCCCGGGACGGTTGCGATCCGGGCGACCTCGTCTTCGGTGGGCAGAGGAGCCCGCGGCGGAATCCGCAAGCCCTCGCCGAGCTCTTCGGCGGCAAGTCGCCCGTAGAAGCTGTGCTCCGCCGCGATCCGCTCGAAATAACCCTCGGCTTCGAGCGGCTCGCCGAGCTCGCGCTCTGCGCGCCCGAACCAGTAGGTCCAGGTGGGATCGTTCTTCGCCACCGGCGACATGCGGTCAATCGAGCTCCTGACCTCCGCCCATTTCCCTGCCCACATCGCGATGCGCGCGCGCCAGGCGAGCTGCTCGTCGCTCAGGGGCCCCGCTTCGCCGAACCAGTCGAGCGCCTCGGGAACGTGATGCTGTGCGCCGGTCATCGCGAGCATCAGCCATACGTATCGCTTGTCCGCGGCGACGAACGAATCGGCGAAGCCGATCCAGAATTTCGCGGCGGCGAGCGGGTCGGTGTCGGCCGCCAGCGTGACTGCGGCTATCACCAGCTCCCGGTCTGCGGTTTTGGCGAGGTCGACGTGCGGATTCTTGAAGAACTTCAGGGGAGCGTGGACGACGGCGGCGAGCCGCCGCGGTTCGATCGCCTCGCCGCGCGGCACGAGCTGCTCGGCATGCTTGGCCGCCCCGATGAGACCGGCATCGATCAGCACGCGAAATCTGCCCCAGGCGTCTCCGGGCCCGAGTTGCCCGGCCTCGAAAGCCGCGCGCGCAAGCTGCCGGCAGCCGTCGGGAAGCTCGTGTGGCGCATTCCAGAAGACCTTGAACTGCTCGAGCGGCAATTCGCCTTCGCGCGTCCACCGCGCGAGCAGGGAGTAGCACGCGACCTCGGGGTCGTCGCCCGAGAGCGCGGGGTACTGCTCCTGAAAGAGCTCCCAGCGGCCGCTCCTGCCGAGCACCTTGAGCCAGTCGGTGCGCAGCTGCTCGGCAAGCACCGTACCATCGTACCGCGAGAGAAAACCGCGCACTTCCTCGGCGCGGGCGGCGGGCAGTTTCAGAAAGAGCTGCCAGTACTCGACGTAGGGCGCGAGCACGTTGCTTTTCAGCTGCGGCGCAACTGCGGCGAGCCTGGAATGGTTGCTCGCCTCGAACGCGTCGCGCGCCGCGAGCAAAGCCGCGTCCTGCGGGTCGATTTTCCCCGCGCATGCCAGGCCGGCCGCCGCGAGGAGAACCGCTGCTGTCCCGGTCCGGAGCAATTGTGGTATCACCGGTATCAAATCCCTTCCTCCCGGCCTAGAATACCATAGGGGTTTCGGGCTCCGAATGAAGTATTACCGCGATTCATGAGCATCGTCACCATGCCTCCGGAGGTATCCGACTGGCGGAAGACCGAGCGCGCCAGGCTGCTGCGAGAGCGCAGCGGCCTGTCCGAGCCGGTGCTCGCCGCGTTTCGCACGCGCATCGACAATCACATTGAACGCGCGTTCCCGGATCTGGTGCACGGAGTCCTCGCGTTCTGCTGGCCGTACAAGAATGAGTACGACGTGCGCCATCTCGCCGCGGCGCTGCGGCGAAGAGGAGCGACCACCGCGATGCCGGTCGTCGTGGCGCCGAAGACACCGCTCATCTTTCGCGAGTGGCATCCGGGGGTGAAGCTCGCCGCCGGACCTCTCGGCATTCCCTATCCGGTCGATTCGCCCGAGGTGCGACCCGACCACGTTCTGCTTCCGATGGTCGGATGGGACGCGGACGGCTATCGCCTTGGCTACGGCGGCGCTTTTTTCGACCGGACCCTCGCCGCGATCGCCAAGCGCCCTCGCGTGATCGGGATCGCGTACGAGCGGGCTTATCTGCAGACGATCAGGCCGCAGCCGCACGACATTCCCGTCGATTTCGTGGTCACCGAGCGCGGCGTATACCGGCGCGAGCCTGAGGGCCTCAAGTTCGTCGACTACCCACAAGGCTTCTCGTCTCCGCCGTGCTACGCGGGCGAGATGGCGCCGGGCTATTTCGGCGAAGACACGAAAACCTAGCCGAGGAACAGCCGGTATGCGGGGTTGCGGCTCTCGTCGATGTAGGGATAACCCAGCGTCCTGAGAAACCGCTGGAACTCGCGCATCTCGTGGCGCGGCACCTGCATGCCGACCAGCACCCGGCCAGTGTCGCTGCCGTGATTGCGGTAGTGGAACAGGCTGATGTTCCAGTCGGTGCGCATGCTCGAGAGAAACTTCATCAGCGCTCCGGGGCGCTCCGGAAACTCGAAGCGGTAGAGCAGCTCGTCGGGCGCGCCCCGCGCGCTCCTTATCCCAGCAGGGGCGTGCCCGCCGACCATGTGGCGCACGTGCAGCTTGGCCATCTCGTCCTCCGACAGATCGAGCGCCTTGAGCCCTTCGCGCTCGAGCGTCCTGACGATCCGGGCTGCTTCCCCGCGGCTGTGCACCTCGACCCCCGCGAACACGTGCGCCTCGCTGGCATCGGCGATGCGGTAGTTGAATTCAGTGACGTTGCGCGAACCCAGCGTGGCGCAGAACTTCTTGAAACTCCCGGGTCGCTCCGGAATCGTGACGGCGAGGATCGCTTCCCGCTCCTCGCCGACTTCGGCGCGCTCGGCGACGAAGCGCAGCCGGTCGAAGTTGGCGTTCGCACCCGAGGCCACGGCGACGAGCCGCTTGCCGCGGATGCCGGTACGCTCGACGTAGGCCTTTGCCCCGGCGACCG
>DASSJA010000257.1:0-3646 GCA_035691445.1 Burkholderiales bacterium
GCGGCGCCGGATTGATGGAGCTGTCCCGATGACCTCGATGACCTGGCCCGGCAGCGTCCGCTCCGGTACCGCCGACGAGGGGACGCGGCAGTTCTGGCTGCGCTACGCTCGCTACGGCCTCGCGCTCGGGGCGCTGATCGCCTTCCTCGAGTTCGCCTATTACGACCCGCTGATCTCCTCGCGCGGGCAGCTCGGCGTGGGCCTGCTGTTTTCCATGCTGCTCACGTGGAGCGGCGAGGGGCTTCTCCTCGCCCTGACCGTCGGGCTCTTCGAGCGGTGGGCGGCGCCGCGGCCGCTGGAGGCCTGGCACCTGGCCCTGGCGGTGCTCACGGGGTCGATCGTGGGCGTCCTCGTCTGGCAGCTCTTCATGCAATCGGTAATGCGCGAGCGCCTGGGAATACTGCTGCTGCGCGATTACGTTAACCAGCCGGTGGAGTTCGCTCCCATTGCTCTCTACAACATCTGGATGATGCTCTTTTGCGGTGGCTTGGCGGCGGCGCTGCACTTGTCGCGGCAGCGGCACGTGCGAACTCTAGCGATCCTCCGCGCGGCCGAGCTCGCCCGCGAGGCCTCCCAGCGCAAGCTCGCCCAGGAGCGGCTCGCCGCGGTCCGGGCCAGCGTCGACCCGGACTTCCTGTTCCACACCCTGACGAGACTCGAGCAGGAGTACGAAAGCAACCCTGCAGGGGCCGACCGCCTGCTCGAGGAGCTGATCGTCTTTCTTCGCGGGGCGGTCGCCGATGTGCGCGCCGCCTCCGCGCCCGCGAACCCAAAGGAGCAGTCGATATGAACCAGTCGGAAGGAAGGAGACCGAAGTCAAGACTCATCAGGAATACGCTGCTGGTCGCCGGAACGGCGGCGCTGGCGGCGCAGCTGGGCAGTGACGTCTACGCCCAGGACGCCGCCAAGGTCATGCCGCGCTCCTATCGCGTTGCCTTCGAGAACGACAAGGTCCGCGTCCTCGACTTCGTCGCCAGGCCCGGGATGGGCGTCTGCGGCGAGGGCATGCACTCGCACCCCGCGCATCTCACGGTGGTGCTGAGCGACTGGCAGGGCAAGGCGGTCACTCCGGACGGCAAGGTGGTCGGTCGGGACAAGAAAGTCGGCGACGTGTTCTGGTCCGAGGCCGAGACGCACCGGGTGGAGAACACCGGCAAGACGATATCCCACGTGATGATCGTCGAGCTCAAGGGACAGAAGAAGCCCTGAGGGACCGGGGCGATGGCAGAGCGCGGGCCCACCGCCGTCCTCGCCGAGGACGAGCCGGTGCTGCGCGCGCAGCTGAAGGAGCTGCTCGGCGCTGCATGGCCGGAACTCGTCGTGGTCGACGAGGCGGAAGACGGCTTCCAGGCGATGCGCGCGCTCGAGGAGCACGAGCCCGACGTGCTGTTCCTTGACATCCAGATGCCGGGCCTCACCGGGCTGGAGGTCGCGAAGCAGGCGAGCGGCCGTTGCCACGTGGTGTTCGTCACCGCGCACGACGAGTACGCCGTCGCCGCCTTCGAGGAGGGCGCCGTGGATTATCTGATGAAGCCGCTCGACGCCGCGCGCCTGACGACCGCGTGCGCCCGCTTGAAGAAGCGCCTGTCCGCCGCGCCGCCCGACCTGCAGCGACTGCTCGACTCGCTCGCCAACCGGTCGCCCCGGGCACGTACGCACCTGCGCTGGATCAACGCCTCGTCCGGAGCGGAAGTGAAGCTGATCACCGTGGACGAGATCTGCTATTTCCAGTCGGACACCAAGTACACCCGCGCGGTCACGCCGAACAGCGAGTCGCTGATCCGGAAATCGTTGAAGGAGCTCCTCGACGAGCTCGACCCGGACTTGTTCTGGCAAATCCACCGCTCCACGCTCGTCAACGTGAACGCCATTGCCGGCGTATCGCGCGATTTCGCCGGGCGCCTGTTCGTGAAGCTCAAGACCCGGAAGGAAACCCTTCCCGTCAGTCAGCCGTTCGCGCATCTCTTCCGGCAGATGTAGGTCGGATTTCCGGGCGTTCGTCGCCTGATTCGGGCGCTCGTCGCAAACCCCTTTCCCGGGGCCTCTCCGCCGGTAAGCTGATCCATGCTACTCGCACAATCTCTGGAGGGAACATGGACAAGCGAAAGGCGATGGTTCTGGCCGGCGCAATCGGGATCGCATCGATTGGATGCCAGGCGGCGCGCGCTGACGAGGTGATGGACTGGAACGCCGTGGCCGCGGCCGCGGTGTCGGGCGCAGCTCCGGCCGCCCAGCTGCGCGTGATGGCAACGATGCACCTCGCGATGCACGACGCGGTCAATTCGATCGAGCCGCGCTACAAGCCGTACGGGTTCTCGATCGCCGTGCACATGCGCGCGTCGCCGGACGCCGCCGCCGCGTCCGCAGCGCATGACGTGCTGGTCGCGATGCTGCCGGCGCGTAAGCCGGCCTTCGACGCGGTGCTCGCCCGCTCGCTTGCCAGAATCGCCGAGAGCCGGGCCAAGCGCGACGGTTTCGGCGCCGGCAGGGCGGTCGCGCAGGCGGTGATCACCTGGCGCGCCGTGGACGACGTCGAGTCCCGGCCGAGCGCTGCGACGCCGTTCGTCATGAAGTCGGCGCAGCAGTTTTTCCCGGCGGGCTGCCCCGCGCTCCACGGAGAGCGCGAAGTGCCGATGTGGAACGCGGTCGCGCGCACCGCATCGCAGGCGCGAAACCTCGCGATGCACGACAACGCGCGCCTGTTCGCGCTGATGTACATGGCCGAGGCCGACGCGAGCATGACCGGACCCGCGGAACGCTGCATCGTTTCGGGCGCAGCCGAGAAAGTGCTGCGCCTGTTCTTCGGAAGCGACAGCTTCCAGCTCGACTACATGAGGTCCGCGATGTCGCGCTCCACCGAGGACCCGTCGATCATGCTGGGCCGCAAGATCGGGGCATACGCCGTGGCGAACTACCTGGAACCGCGCTGATCCTTAGCGGGCCGTGCGCCCCTTCGAAGGGGCCAACAGGATTCAGCTCACGGCACCGGGTGCGGCGTCGCGGCCTTGATCTGGGTGCGGTGCATGAGGCGGCGTGCGTTCGGATCGAAGGAATCGCGCCGGTGCAGGGTGCAGCGGTTGTCCCAGATCAGGACGTCGCCCACCCTCCATTGCTGGCGGAACGTGAGCTCGGGCCGCGTGGCGTGCGCCCACAGCTCGTCGAGCAGCGCCTCGCTTTCCTCGAGCTCCATCCCCAGGATGTAGCTGTTGCGCCGCCGGCCGAGGAACAGGCACCGGCGCCCGGTCTCGGGGTGAGTGCTCACGAGGGCGTGATGAGCCCCGGGCGCCCTGCGCGGGTCGGTCACTTCGGCGTAGCCCTTGCGCCTCATCCCGGCGCTGTTGTAGGTCGCGTCGTGGATCGCCTCGCGGCCTTCGATTTTCTTCTTCAGCTCCGGCGGCAGGGTCTCGTAGGCGAGATACATGTTCGCCCAGTAGGTGTCGCCGCCCGCGGGGGGAAGCTCGAGCGCGTGCAGGATCGCCCCCATGGGCGGCGTATCCACGTAGGTCATGTCGGCGTGCCAGATCGCCTCGCCGTCCCCCAGGCCGCCGATCGGCGCGCCGTCCCTCTTGATGTTCGAGATGACGTTCATCTCCGGATGCTCGGGGAGGAAGGGCTCGCCGTAGGGGTTCGGGCCGGGCGGATCGAG
>DASSJA010000258.1:0-2366 GCA_035691445.1 Burkholderiales bacterium
GTCCTGAGTCAGCTCGTACCCGGAAAGCAATCCGCCGAGCACGCGGATCGTGATCTCGAAGTTCTTGACCGGGAAGTCGCGGTCGAACGAGAGCTTCTCGTCGATGAGGGCTTGCGCCCGCTTCGCCTCGCCGTCCAGCCCGGTCAGGAGCAGGGAGTCGAGGGCGTCGACCGGCGTGATGAGAAGGGGCGCGGCATACCAATCGCGAGGTCGTCCGCTGACCGGACGCAGCTCGTCGTGCCCCCATGCGTATTTCTCGTACGCGTGCCAGCACCGGGCGAGCTCCGAGCGGACTTCCGCCGCCAGACGAGCCCGATCCGAAGGCTCGAACGCCGGGGTGCTCGGAGCCGTCCTCGGCCCACAGGCGGCCGCCGCCAGGAGGATCAAAGAAAAGCCGGCGGCGATGGCTCGCCGCCGGCGAAATCGAACGGATTCGAAAGCTTCCAACGCACCGACAACCGTAGATCGGCCCGCGGGACCGGTCAACCGCGCCGGGCGATCACCGGATCCCGGCGGCGCGCCGCGCGGGCGCTTCCACCGGCTCGCGCACCTCGCGCGGGCGCTGTTCCCTCGAGAGAAGTCGGTCGATCGAGAGCGCGCCGCTCCCCTTCACGATCAGCGTCGCCGCGATCGCGAGTACGAGCAGGTGATACTCGAAGCCTTCCCCTTTCTGGGCGCCCGTCCAGTTCATGAAGAATCCGACCTTCGCGTGCACGAGCGCGACGGCCACGAGCATGTTGGTCGCGATCCCGGCCGCCGCGACGCGTCCGAGAAATCCGGCGATGAGCCCGAGGCCGCCGAAGAATTCCGCCGCGATCGCGAGGAAGGCGAAGAGCGCCGGAACGTGCATCGTTCCCGTGAAGAACTGCATGGTCCCGCGGAATCCGTAGCCGCCGAACCAGCCGAGCATCTTCTGCGCCCCGTGCGCGAAGAGCACGATGCCCGTGACGAGCCGCAGGAGGGTGAGGGTCGCGTCGTTCGAAGTCTGAAAAAGGCGTTTCATGGATTCGTTCCTTTCATTCATACGATCAGACAACCATTGACTGATCATGTTTATTCGCCAAAAAATATCAGCTGCCCTCGCGCCGGACCTTGTCGAGGATCCGGACGAGCTCGCGCTGTTCGGCCGCAGTCAGCATTCCGAGCGCATGTCGGTCGAAGTCGGCGACCGGCCCGTCCAGGCGGGCGAGAAGGGCGAGCCCTTCCGGGGTGATCCAGCAGAGAACCTGGCGCCGGTCGCTCGGGCAGCGCTCCCTCCGGATCCACTTCTTCTTCTCCAGGCGATCGAGGAGCCGCGTGATCCCCGGCGTCTGCTCGACGAGCCGGGAGGCCACCTCGAGCGTGGGCAGGCCCTCTTTGCCCGCGCCGCGGAGGATGCGAAGGACGTTGTACTGCTGTCCCGAGACTCCCGCCGGCGCGACGACCGCTTCGAACTTCCGATCCACGACGTTCGCCGTCCGCATCAGGCCCAAAAATGCTTCCTGGGTCCGCGAGTGGAGCGGCTTTCCCTGATGGATCTCTTCGAGGATCTGGGGTCTCTTCGGCTTCACGGGAGATAGGTTACAGGACAATACATGATATGTCAAGTAAAAAACTGAGAAGCGATTCAGCGGAGTCCCAGGCGGGCGGCAAGCTGCTGAGCCGCCTGGGGATTCAGGCCTCGCAGCTGCTGGAGCGCCGCGAGCGCGCCGGCCCGGTCTCCGACGGCGAAAAGGGCGATCGCGAGGCTCTGCAATGCTCTCGGGTCCTCCGGCCGCAGCCGGAGCGCCTCCCGGACCGCGGCCACCGCAGCGGCCGGGTTCCCCGTTTCCTCGTATTCGAACGAGAGATTCACCCACCCGTCCACATTCGACGGATCCAACTTGAGCGATCGCCGGTAGCTGGCGATCGCCTCCGCGTCGCGCCGCATTCCTCCCAGCACGACGCCGAGGTTGTACCAGGCGACGTCATAGTCGTCCTTGTAACCGACCGCCCGCCGAAAGCACGCGGCCGCCTGCGGCAGGTCAGAATCCATGTAGTATTTTCCGAGGTTGTTCCACGCCACCCAGTTCGCCCGCGTGACGGCGATCGCGTGCGTGTCGAGCGCGACCTCGTCCTTCCAGTAATGGTTCTGGACGCGCGCCGCGGCGCCGAGCGCAAGGGCGCAGGCGGCTGCCGCCGCGCCGACGGCCAAGCGCGAAGCGCGGAAGCGTGAGACAACTTCCGCCGCCGCCCACGCCAGCACGACGAAGATCCCGATGAGCGGGATGTAGGTGTACCGGTCCGCTCGTGCCTGAGAGCCGACCTGAACGAGGCCGATCACCGGCAGAAGACTCACGCCGTACCACGACCAGCCGAATGCGATCCAGGGCCGCCGGTGGCGTTCC
>DASSJA010000259.1:0-2588 GCA_035691445.1 Burkholderiales bacterium
TGTCCATCCCACCTTCGGTGGACGCGACGATCGCCGGACGCCCTGTCTCACGATCCACCAGGATCGCCTTCAGGTGCGGGATGCGCAGCATGATCTTGAACGCCTCGGTGACCTTCTCGGTGGTCGCGCCGCCGCCGACGTCGAGGAAGTTCGCGGGCGCTCCGCCATAGAGCTTGATGATGTCCATGGTCGCCATCGCGAGCCCCGCGCCGTTCACCAGGCACCCGATGTCGCCGTCCAGCTGGATGTAGTTGAGGTCGTACTTCGAGGCCTCGACTTCCTGCGGGTCTTCCTCGTCCAGGTCGCGCAGCTGCTGCCACTCGGGGTGGCGGAAGCCGGCGTTGTCGTCGAAGTTGATCTTGGCGTCGAGCGCGACCACCCTGCCGTCGCCGGTGAGGATCAGAGGATTGATCTCGGCGAGGCTGCAATCGGTCTCGTCGAAAGCCTTGTACAAACCTTTGAAGATCGCGCGCGCCTGGGAAACGCTCGCGGCTGGAACGCCGATTTTCGCCGCCAGGCCGTCGGCTTCAGCGTCCTTCAAGCCCGTCCCCGGGTCGACGAACACGGTGTGGATCTTCTCGGGCGTCTTCGCCGCGACCTCCTCGATGTCCACACCGCCCTCGCTCGAGGCCATGAGCGCGACGCGCTGCGTGCCGCGGTCGACCACCATGCCGAGGTAGAGCTCCTTCTTGATGTCGGCGCCTTCCTCGATCAGCAGCCGGCGCACTTTCTGCCCCTCGGGCCCGGTCTGGTGGGTCTTCAGCATCATGCCGAGGATCTTGCCTGCCCACTCGCGCACTTCGCCTTCGGATTTCGCCACCCTGACGCCGCCGCCCTTGCCGCGGCCGCCGGCGTGTATCTGCGCCTTGACCACCCATACCCCGCCGCCCAGCTCCCGCGATGCCTTAGCCGCCTCTTCGACGGAAAAGCAGGGAATGCCGCGCGGCGTCGCGACGCCGTACTTTCGCAGGATCTCTTTCGCCTGATATTCGTGGATTTTCATTCTTGCGGCCGCGACTCAAAGGGAGAGCATTGTCCCGAAGCCGCGTTCACCCGCGCATTGATGCCGGTCAAGTGCCGCAGCGCTTGCGGGCCCGTCTCGAGCGAACCCGGGCGCTTCGCGCCGCGCCGGCGGCATTGCCCTAGTCTCGGTCGCGGCCCCGTCCCCTGCCCTCGCCGCGCCCGCGCTCGTCGCGGTCACGGTCTCGCCCGCGTTCCTCGCGCTCGCGTTCGCGATGGTCGCCGCGGTACTCGCGATGTCCCCGCACTTCGCGGTCGTACCAGTCGTGGCGCACGAAATACACCGGAACGCCGCACGCGTGGTACTGCGCGCAATAGCGCCCCCAGTTCTTGCGATGGCCGGGCGGCACCCACATGTAGATCGGCTGCACCCGAGGCCCCGCCACCACGCCCGGCTGAATGATCACCGGCTGCGGCACAATCACCTGCGGAGCCGGGAAGCGGCCGATGTCTATACGGCCGTACACCCCCGGCTGGCTGATTTCGACGCTGACCCCGACCTCGGCGGCTAATACGGGCGCGGCCGCCGCCGCGCATAGTGTCACTGCAAGCATTCGTTTCATGGTCGCTCCTAGCAAAGCTCCCCCATGGCAACCCTAGCGGAATCGTGTGTCCAAATCAATCCGGCTCGGCGGCTGGGTCGCGGTCCAAGCGCGTAGAATCCTCGGGGGTGAAATACATCCTCGCGCTCGACCAGGGCACGACCAGCTCGCGCGCCATCGTGTTCGACGAGCACGGGCGCTCGCGCGGCGCCGCCCAGAAGGAATTCCGCCAGTTCTTTCCCCAGCCGGGCTGGGTCGAGCACGATCCCGAGGAGATCTGGAAGACACAGCTTGCCTGCGCCAAGAGCGCGCTGAGGAAGGCGAAGCTCGGGGCCGGGAAAATCGCGGCGATCGGCATCACCAATCAGCGCGAGACCACGGTGGCGTGGGACCGACGCACCGGGAAACCTGTCCATCGCGCCATCGTCTGGCAGGACCGCCGCACCGCGGCGCGCTGCGAGGCGCTGAAAAAGGAAGGCCTGGCTCCGACTATTGCGGCGAAGACCGGCCTAGTGATCGATCCGTATTTCTCGGCCACCAAGCTCTCCTGGTTTCTCGAGGCCATCCCGGGCTTGCGCGCGCGCGCCGAGCGCGGCGATATCGCCTTCGGCACCATCGACACCTGGCTCGCGTGGCTGCTCTCAGGCGGGACGCTGCACCTCACGGATCCGAGCAACGCCTCGCGCACCATGCTCTACGATATTCACCGCGGCGAATGGGATGACGAGCTGCTGCGGATCTTCCGCATCCCGCGCGCCATGCTGCCCGAGGTGCGGCCGTCCTCGCAGATCTACGGCACCAGCGCGAAAAACCTCCTCGGCGCCGAAATCCCGATCGCGGGCATCGCCGGCGACCAGCAGGCGGCGCTCTTCGGCCAGGCCTGCCACGAAGCGGGCATGGCGAAGAACACCTACGGCACCGGTTGCTTTCTCCTGCTCAACACCGGCGACCGGGCGATCGCATCGAGGTACGGCCTCCTCACCACCCGCGCCGCGCAGGCCGGCGCGAAGCAATTCGCCCTCGAAG
>DASSJA010000260.1:0-2962 GCA_035691445.1 Burkholderiales bacterium
TGCGGGCGAGCGCCTGCAGGTGGTCCTCGGCCGAGCTCGCGGTGGAAAAGCCGAGCCCGGCGGCGATCTCGGCGCGGGTCGGCGGCATGCCGGAGGTTTCGAGATGCGCGCGAATCCAGTCGAGGATCTGCTGCTGGCGCGCGGTGAGCCGGGGCGCGTCGGGCACCGTGGCGCCTCGCTCGCGCACGAGAGTGCGGCGGCCGGAGCGATGATGGGAAGGGGCGGGCATCGGCGTGGCAGCTGGCGAGAACCGTATGGATATACGGTATCGATTATAGACCGCGGCGACCCGCAGTCAAGCCGCCTGCCGATCCGCGCACGTTTCCGGGGGCTTCCTTGACGACGGCCAGAGCCGGCGTTACAAGCAGGCAGGGGAGGTTCGACAGGTCCGATTCATCTCCCGAGGAGAACGCTCATGGCCAGGAAAACGACTGCTCAATCCACCTCTTCCAGGCCGGCCACCAGGGCCTCAGCCGCGAAGGGATCCGCTCGCAAGGCTCCTGCCCGCAAGCGCTCGGCGCCGCCGAAGGGGGCTGCCGCCGGCGCGGCCTCCGCTGCGGGCGCGACGCCCGGGTTCGCGGGAATGGAAAAGATGTCGAAGATGTTGACTCCCGACAAGGCCTTCGAGCTCTACAAGACCAATGCCGCGCTCGCCCTCGAGGTGATCAACACCGCGATCGAGGGGGCGACGGAGCTGCGCCGGAAGCAGCTCGAAGGCGAGGAAGAAGCGCGCGCCTTTCAGCAGAAGCACGCGCGGTCGGCGGCCGAGGCGCGCGATGCGCAGGATCTGATGGTTGCCGGACAGGGAGCGGCGCAGGAAGCGCTCGAGAAATCGATGCACTACTGGAGCGAAATGTTCGATCTCATCGTCGAGATCCAGAAGCGGCTGTTCGCGTTGATCGAGGGCCAGATGGAAGGCGTTCCGGGGGTGAGGGAGACGCGCGCTGCGATGGCGATGCTTCCCGACCTGCGGCAGATGCAGAAGGTCGTGTCGGCGATGCAGGGTGTCGTCACGTCGGGCGGATCGACGTTCGAGACGATGCAACGGGTGATGAACGACTTTGCGAAGATCGCGCAGAATTCGATGGCGGGCGCAGCGCGCTGAAGAGCGCCGCGCGGCGCGGGTCAGCAACGCGTGCCCGGGGCGGGGGTCGAACCCGCACGACCTTGCGGTCCGGGGATTTTAAGTCCCCTGTGTCTACCGGTTTCACCACCCGGGCATGGCACGCGGGATTGTATCGGCGTCACTTCAACCACAGGAGCCTTGCATGAAGTTCACTCACAGATCGACGAGAGCAGTCACGCTGCCCATCGTTTCGCTCGCGTTCGCGCTCGGCCTCGGGGTGGCCGGCGCAGCGTTCGCCGAAGACTTTCACCTCAAGCTCTCGGGGAGCGAGGAGGTGCCGCCGATCCAGTCGAGCAATTCGGCGGAAGGCACGATCACCATCGGCGACGACGGTGCAGTCAGCGGCAGGATCACGGTCACCGGATTCACGCCGACGGCGGCGCACATCCACGAAGGGCCCCCGGGCACGATCGGCAAGGTGATCGTGCCGTTCAAGATGGAAGGGGACGCGTTCGTCGCGCCACCCGGCGCGAAGCTGACGCCCGACCAGATGAAGGCGCTGAAAGCCGGCGACCTCTACTTCAACGTGCACAGCGCCGCGCACCCGGTCGGCGAGATTCGCGCGCAGCTCAAGCCCTGACGCGTCCTTGCGCGTGCTCCTCCGCCGACGGCCCGACGCCGAGCGGCGGCGGAGCGAGGTTGACGATCCGCGAGAAGAGCTGGTTGTAGCCGGCGGTTGCGTCGATCCCGGCGAGGGGGTCGCTGTGACCCGCAAACGCGACGTCGATCGCCACCCAGTCCTCGGCCGTCAGGTGCTCGCGCGCCAGCGGAATCGCCTCGGCATCCTCGGCGTGCATGTGTGCCCGGTTGAACGCGACGAAGTCGTCGACAGCGGCGGCGAACGCCGGAAATTCGCCAGCACCCCCCGAACGGTAGCGCTCGAGCGCCTGCTCGAGCGCGCGCGTCTTCAAGGCGCCGATCCGATGCTCGTGCTCGAGGCGGTCGACGAGCGGCGCGCTCGCCGGAGCACGCATGCGCAGCAGCCTGAATAGATACCGGTTCTCCTTCGGGTGGTGGCAGCGCTCGGGAAACGCGTCCATGTAATAGACCATGGCGCCGAGGAGATCGAAGTTCGGCGCCTCGCCGCGCTCGCGGATGCCGTGGACCACCTCGGAGAGTCCGTTGAGCACAGCCGCGATCGACCGATGCTCGTTGCGGAGGACGTTGATCGCGTTCATTTCGACCCCTTCGACCAGCGGGCCCGGCCTGAGTCGCCGTTCGGTGCGGTGATGATGTCGGTCACGGACGCCGCGCCGTGTGGCTCGGTGTGGCGAGACTAGGCCGTGTAAGGGCGTCCCTCATTGACTTCGATCAAATGGGCGGCCACGGAGCCGTGGCACTTTCTCTTCGACCCTCCGGCAGCGACCGACCGAGCGTGGCCGGTCCTGGCTGGAACGAGGCGGGAGGCAAAGATGATGAAGCATGGACGGAGCCCGGTGCGCACAGCCGCATGGGTGTTGTCGATTGTCGTTGTGCTGGGTCCGGGCGCCGCGCAGGCGGTACCGTCTTACGCTCGGCAGACGGGATTGGCCTGCGAAGCCTGCCACACGGCATTTCCCGAGCTCACGCCGTACGGGCGCCGCTTCAAGCTCAACGGCTACACGATCGACAATCTGCCGCAGGTGAGCGGGATCAGCCCGAACAAGGAGGAGACCCTGCTGCTGAACCAGTTGCCGCCGCTGTCGTTCATGTTTCAGACGTCGTACACCCGGACCAAGTCGGCGATGCCGGACTCTGCGCTTCCCGGAGCGCTTGCGAAGAACGGGCAGGTGCTGTTTCCACAGCAGGCAAGCCTCTTCTACGCCGGACGAATCGCCCCCAACCTCGGTGCGTTCG
>DASSJA010000261.1:0-7832 GCA_035691445.1 Burkholderiales bacterium
CTGCGCGCGCTCGAATCCGCGGCTTCGGACGATGGCCGTGTCAGCTCGGGCGATGGCGAGACTTCGTTGTTCATCACGCCGGGCTTCCGCTTTCGCGTGGTCGATCGCCTGCTCACCAATTTCCATCTGCCGAAATCGACGCTGCTCGTACTGGTCTCGGCCTTCGCCGGAATCGAGCCGATCCGGCGCGCCTATCGCCACGCGATCGAGCGGCGCTACCGCTTCTACTCCTACGGCGACGCGATGCTGCTTGATAGAATTCGACCCGCTCGATGAAATTCACTGTCAAAGCCACCGACGGCGCCGCGCGTTCGGGGGTCCTGTCACTCGCGCACGGCGAGGTCGAGACCCCGGTTTTCATGCCGGTGGGCACTTACGGCGCGGTCAAGGCCGTGAGCCCGGCGGAGCTCGTCGAGAACGGCACGCGCATCGTCCTCGGCAACACCTTCCATCTCTCGCTGCGCCCCGGGCTGGAGGTCATCGCGGCGCACGGCGGACTGCACCGCTTCATCGGCTGGACCGGACCGATACTCACCGACTCGGGCGGCTACCAGGTGTTCAGCCTGGGCAGCTTGAGCAAGATCAGCGAGGAAGGGGTGCGCTTCGCCTCCCCCGTCAACGGCGACCGGCTGCTCCTCACGCCGGAGGAATCGATGCGCATCCAGCGCGTCCTCGGCGCCGACATCGTCATGGTATTCGACGAATGCACGCCTTATCCGGCGAGCGAGCGCGATACCGGGGAGTCGATGCGCCTGTCGCTTCGCTGGGCGGAACGCTCCAGGCACGCCCATGAGGGGAACCCGAACGCCCTGTTCGGCATCGTCCAGGGCGGGATGGTCGAGTCCCTGCGCGACGAATCCCTGGCGGGACTGAGGGGCATCGGCTTCGACGGCTACGCGATCGGCGGGCTGTCGGTGGGCGAACCCAAGCGCGACCAGCGCCGCGTCATGCGCCACACCGCGGAACGCCTTCCTCCAGAGTGCCCGCGCTACCTCATGGGCGTGGGCACGCCCGAGGATATCGTCGAGGCGGTCGCGGCGGGAATCGACATGTTCGACTGCGTGCTGCCGACGCGCAACGCCCGCAACGGCTGGCTGTTCACGCGCTTCGGTGACGTCAAGATCCGCAACGCCCGCTACCGCGACGACACGCGAGCACTCGACGAAACCTGCGCCTGCTATACCTGCACCCATTTCTCGCGGGGCTACCTGCACCACCTGCAGCAGGTGAACGAGATCCTCGGCGCGCGGCTCAACACCCTGCACAACCTCCACTACTACCAGACCCTGATGCGCGAGCTGCGCGGCGCGATCGCCGAGCGCAGGCTCGCCGACTACGAGGGCGCGTTTCGCGAAGCGCGGGGGAAGCTGCGGAAAACCGCCTGAGCGCCGAGGTCTCGATGGTATACTTCACCGCTCGCCGAAACCCCCACCGGAGACCATCGTGCTGATTTCCCCCGCATTCGCGCAGGGCGCGCCCACCGGCTTGTCCGGACCCGGCTACGAGCAGTTCATCATCATCATCGGCATGTTCGCGCTGCTCTATTTCCTGATGATCCGCCCCCAGATGAAGCGCGCGAAGGAACACAAGCAGATGACCGAGGCCCTGCAGAAGGGGGACGAGGTCATCACGGCGGGCGGCGTGCTCGGAAAGATCACCAAGATCGGCGAAACCTATGTCTCCATCGAGATCGCGCCGGACACCGAAGTGCAGATGCAGAGGAGCGCGATCCAGACGCTTCTGCCCAAGGGTACGATCAAGTCCATCTAGATGAATCGCTATCCCGTCTGGGTCTACGTCACCATCGGGGTAGCTCTCGTCCTCGGAACGCTGTACACGCTGCCGAACTTCTTCGGTGAGGCGCCCGCCGTCCAGGTCTCGCCGGCCCGCGCCACGCTGAAGGCTGACACCGCCGTTCTCGGACGCGTCGAGGATGCGCTCAAGAATGCAGGCATCCACCCTACTGGAGTCTTCCTCGACCTCGTCGGCGTGAAGGTGCGCTTCGCCGACACCGACACCCAGCTGAAGGCAAGGGATCTCATCGACCGGGCGCTCAATCCCGACGCCGCCAATCCTTCCTACACCGTTGCGCTCAACCTCCTGCCGAATTCCCCGCGCTGGCTGGCCGCCGTCGCGCTCCCTATGTACCTCGGCCTGGATCTGCGCGGCGGAGTGCACTTCCTCCTGCAGGTGGACATGCGCGCGGCGATCGCCAAGCGCGCCGAGAGCCTCGCGGGTGACGTGCGCTCCCAGCTCCGAGACAAGAACGTGCGCTACGCGGGCATCACTCGCGAAGGCAACAATATCGCGATCCGCTTCCGCGACGCCGAGACCCGCGACAAGGCGCGCGCGATCATCGCCGGGCAGCTTCCCGACCTTCAGCTCGCCGATTCGGGCTCGGGGAGCGAGCTCGGCCTCCTCGCGTCGATCCGCCCGGAAGCGCAAAAGCGCACCCAGGACTTCGCGCTCAAGCAGAACATCCAGACCCTGCACAACCGCATCAACGAGCTCGGCGTCGCGGAGCCGGTGATCCAGCAGCAGGGCGCGGACCGCGTGGTGGTGCAGCTCCCGGGGGTGCAGGACACCGCCAAGGCGAAGGAGATCCTCGGGCGCACGGCGACCCTCGAAGTGCGCATGGTGGACATGGACAACATGAACGCGGCCGCGCTCGCCGCGGCCCGGGCCGGGCAGGTACCCTTCGGGGACGAGTTCTACATCGAGCGCGACGGCGCGCCGATTCTCGTGCGCAAGCAGGTGGTGCTGACGGGCGACCGGCTCACCGACGCCCAGCCCGGATTCGACAACCAGACGCACGAGCCGGCCGTCCACCTGACCCTGGACGCCACCGGCGCCCGCATCTTCAAGGAGGTCACGCGGGAGAACGTCGGCAAGCGCATGGCGATCCTCCTCATCGAAAAGGGGAAGGGTGAAGTCGTCACGGCGCCCGTCATCAGGACCGAGATCGGCGGCGGGCGGGTCCAGATAAGCGGCAGGATGACTACGGTCGAAGCGAACGACGTCGCGCTGCTGCTGCGCGCGGGCGCGCTCGCCGCGCCGATGGAGATCGTCGAAGAGCGGACCGTGGGTCCGTCGCTGGGCGCCGACAACATCAAGAAGGGTTTCGACTCGACCATCTACGGCTTCGCCGCGCTGTCGCTTTTCATCATCGTGTACTACTCCCTGTTCGGGGTATTCTCCACCCTGGCGCTGTGCGCCAACCTGCTGTTCCTGATCGCGGTGCTGTCGATGCTCCAGGCCACGCTGACGCTTCCCGGGATCGCTGCGATCGCGCTGACGCTGGGCATGGCGATCGACGCAAACGTCCTCATCAACGAGCGCGTGCGCGAGGAGCTGCGCGGCGGCGCGACGCCCCAGGCGGCGATCCACGCGGGCTACGAACGGGCCTTCGGCACCATCCTCGACTCCAACGTAACCACCATGATCGCGGGGCTCGCTCTGCTCATCTTCGGCTCGGGGCCGGTGCGCGGCTTCGCCGTGGTGCACTGCCTGGGCATCCTCACCTCGATCTTTTCTTCGGTCGTGGTCAGCCGCGGCATGGTCAATCTCACCTACGGAACGCGCAAGAGGCTCGAGCGCGTGGCGATCGGCAACACGGCCTGGAAATGACGAAAGAAGCTTAACCGATGGAATTCTTCAAGATCCGCCACGACATCCCGTTCATGCGCCACGCGCTGGCGTTCAACATCGTGTCGCTGATCACCTTCCTGCTCGCGGTGTTCTTCCTCGCCACCAAGGGGCTGAATTTCTCCATCGAGTTCACAGGCGGCACCGTGATGGAAGTGAACTACCGGGACGCCGCCGAGGTCGACAAGATCCGCAAGGCGCTCGACTCGCGCGGCTACAACGACTACTCGGTGCAGAACTTCGGCTCGTCGCACGACGTGCTGATCCGGATGCCGCTCAAGCCCGGCCAGAACAGCGCCGATCTTTCCAAGGCCGTGATGGAGGGCCTCGTCTCCGTGGACCCGACCGCTACGTTGCGGCGCGTGGAGTTCGTCGGCCCCCAGGTCGGCGCCGAGCTCGCCTGGAACGGCGCCCTCGCCCTGCTCATCACGGCGATAGGAATCGTGCTCTACCTGTGGCTGCGCTTCGAGGTGAAGTTCGGCGTCGCGGCGATCATCGCCAACCTCCACGACGTCGTGATCATCCTGGGCTTTTTCTCCCTCTTCCAGTGGGAGTTCTCGCTGCCGGTGCTCGCGGCGGTGCTCGCGGTGCTGGGGTATTCGGTGAACGAATCGGTGGTGATCGCCGACCGGATCCGCGAGAACTTCAGGAAGATGAGAAAGGCCTCGGTCACGGAGATCATCGACAACGCCATCACCCGCACGATTTCGCGCACGATCATCACGCACGGCTGCACCCAGACCATGGTGTCCTCGATGCTCGTCTTCGGGGGGCCGGCGCTGCACTACTTCGCGCTGGCCCTCACGATAGGCATCTGTTTCGGCATCTACTCCTCGGTGCTGGTCATGGCGCCGCTCGTGCGCTGGCTCGGCGTGAAGCGCGAGGATCTGGTGAAGCCGATCAGGGATAAGAAGCAGGAGGCAGTCGTTTAGCGGAATAAAACCCCGGCCGAAGATGTTATCGCAGCCATGCGGCGGATGCCGCTACAATGCTGTCTGCATACCACCCGAACCACCTCAACGAGGAGAAATCGAATGGAAAAGAGGCTTCTTTTGACCGGACTTGCCTTGGCGCTGGGCGCGGGATTCACGTTCACGGCGTTTGCCCAGGTCAAGCCGGAGATCCTGGTCAAACAGCGCCAGGCGGCGATGACCCTGCAGGGCAAGTACATGGGCCCGCTGGGCGCAATGGCCCAGGGCAAGGCCCCCTACAACGCCGATACCGTCGCGTTCAATGCCGCCATGCTCGACGCCCTGAGCAGGATGCCGTGGGACGGTTTCGCGCCGAGCACCAAGGATACGACCGCGAAGACCGCCGCGCTGCCGGCGATCTGGAACGAGCCGGCCAAGTTCAAGCAGGCGCAGGATCACTTCCAGGAAGCCGTGCAGGCCCTGGTCAAGGTGAGCCGGGGCGGTGACGAGGCCGCGCAAAAGGCGGCGATCGGCGGCGTCGGCAAGGCCTGCGGCGGCTGCCACGAGAATTTCCGCCAGAAGCAGTAAGCGGACGTTTCCCGGGAAGGCCCCGCTGCGGCGGGGCTTTCTTTTTTTCAACTAATGCATAATCCGCCGATGGCTCGCCGCCCGTCACCGACAATCGCCTTGCGCTGGGCGCTCGCGCTGCTCCTCTCCGCGTGGCTCGGCAATGCCGCGGCGCAGGGCGACGCGAAGCGCGGCGAGTATCTCGCGAAGGCCGCAGGCTGCGTCGGCTGCCATACCGAGGACAGGAATGGCGCCGTTCCCTTCGCCGGCGGGCGCGCCCTCAAGACGCCCTTCGGCACCTTCTACGGCCCCAACATCACGCCCGACCCGAAGGCCGGGATCGGAAGCTGGACCGAGGCCGACTTCGCGCGCGCGCTGCGCCTGGGCGATCGGCCGGACGGTTCAAACTACTTCCCCGCGTTCCCCTATACCTCGTTCACCAAGATCACCGACGGCGACGTCCGCGATCTCTGGGCCTATCTGCGCACGCTCCCGCCGAGCGCAACTCCGAGCAAGAACCACGATCTGTGGTTTTTCTTCGGGTGGCGGTGGCTGGTCACTTTCTGGAAGTGGTTCTTCTTCACGCCCGGCCCTTTCGCGAACATCCCGGGCTTTAGCGACATCGCCAACCGCGGCGCGTACCTGGTCCAGGCCCTCGGGCATTGCGGCGAGTGCCACACTCCGCGCAATTTCCTCGGCGGCCCGAAGTCCGGTCGCTATCTCGCCGGCGGCAAGGGGCCGGACGGCAAAGGCGTCGCCAACCTCACTCCGACCGGGCTCAAGAAATGGGACGACAAGGAGCTCAAGGATTTCCTCGTGACCGGCTTCACTCCCGATGGCGACGTTCCCGCCGAAGCGATGGGCGAGGTCATCACCAATACGACCAGCAAGCTCACCGCGCCCGACCTGGACGCGCTGGTCGCCTACTTGCGCACGCTTCCGCCGCTTCCGAGCGAGAAGAAAAGCTAGCGCGCCGGACTCAGCCCGCGCGCTCGCGCGGCGCCAGCCGTCCCATGCTCTCGCGGCGGATGCTGTAGAAGGTCCCGGCGAAGATCACCGCCGCTCCGAGCAGGATCGGGAGCTCGAGCGGCTCGCCGTAGAACAGCATTCCGACGACGGCGATCAGCGGCAGGCGCAGGAAATCGATCGGCACGACGAGCGTTGCGTCGGCGATGCGCACCGCGCGCGTCAGGCAGAAATGCGCGGTCAGGCCGGCCGTGCCGACCAGCAGGATCCACGGCAGGTCCCTCAGCTGGGGCGCGACCCAGTGGCGCAGCGCGGGCGCCAGCGCGAGCGGAAGCTGCACCGCGGCCATATAGAACACCACCGCAAGCGCCGAATCGCTCTGGGACAGACGCTTGGTCGCGACGTTCATCGAAGCGTAGGCGAACGACCCGGCGAGCATTACGAGTTCCGCGGGATGCACCTGCGCGAGGCCGGGCCTCAGGATGATCAGGACCCCCGCGATGCCCAGCACGAGCATCGCGACGCGGCCGCGGTTGAGGCGCTCGCCGAGGATCAGCGTGGCGAGCACCGCGGTCCACACCGGCATGGTGAACTCGATCGCAAAAACGGTCGCAAGGGGCAGCATCGCGATCGCGTATACCCATGCGTACTGGCCGCCCAGGTGCAGGACGTTGCGCAGCACGTGCAGGCCGAGCCGGCGGGTCCGCAGCCTGGCGAGGCCGAAGCGCGGCAGCACGGAGAGCACGAGAAGGAGCGACACCAGGCTGCGCAGGGCCAGGATCTCGAAGTTGCCCAAGGTGCGCAGCAGCTCGCGCACCGATATCGCCATGGCGGAAAACGACAAGAGCGCCCCGACCATCCACAATGCGCCGCGCAGCGCGACCGGCAGCCGCGTCACGCCGGGAAATCCTCACGCTCGAGAGCCCGCGAGGCGCAGTAGCCGAACACCAGACCCCAGAACGGCGCTCCGATGTTGAAGACCGGGATGTCCGCCACGGTGACGAGGAAAGTGACGAGCGCGCCCAGGGAGAAGCGGTCCCTGAAGCTCACCGTAAACGCGGTCTGGAGCACGCGCAGCATGGCAAGGCCCGCGAGGGCGGCGATGAAGGCCTTGGGCGTGCCGAGCATGAGACGCGTGAAGAAGGGCGCGAAAAGGCCGAAAGCGAGCGCGAGCAGGCCGACCAGAATCCCTCCGGTGTAGCGCCGGTGCTTTTCTCCCGAGGACGAGAGGATCGCGTTCACGGGCCCCGTGAGGCAGGTCGGCACGGCGCCGACGAAGGCGGTGACAATCGCCCCCGCGCCGCAGGCGACCGCTATCGCGTTCACGGGCGGTGCGTGACCGGCCGAGCGCAGCACGGTGATACCCTGCCCGTTCTGCACCACCAGCACCGTGATCGCGAGCGGCACGACCAGCTCCACCATCGCGCGCCAGGAAAAGGCGGGCGCGTAGAGATTCGGGTGCACGACGGCCACCGTTCCCGGTCCCGGTTCGAAGCGTCCGAGCACCCAGATCATGACGACGCCGACCGCGAGCGCGCCGATCAGCGGCGGCGACGCGCGGGCGATGCGCGGGAAGGCGCCGAGGGCGACGAACGCCGCCGCCATCGGAGCGGCGATCCACACGTCGTCGCGGATCGCATGGACGAGATCCAGGCCGAAACGCAGGAACACGCCCGCGACCATGCCCATCACGATAGGCATCGGGATCGCCTCCATCGCGCGGCGCACCCAGCCCGAAAGCCC
>DASSJA010000262.1:0-2498 GCA_035691445.1 Burkholderiales bacterium
CGCGCTCGTCGTAGCGGGCCTCGGCGAAGCCCACCGAGAAAGTGTCGGGCCGCTGGCCGCTCACCTCGCTCGCGAGCGCCACGACGGCGGAGGAGTCCGCTCCGCCCGAGAGGAAGAACCCAACGGGCACGTCGGACACCAGCCGGAGCTTCACCGAGTCCCTGAGAATCGCGAGAATTTCCTCCACCGCCCACCGCTCGTCGTCGAGCTCCTCGCTCGGCTTCGGCGGGGCCCAGTAGCGCTGCTCGCGCACCCTCGCGCCATCGGCCTTCAGCCAGCAACCGGGCTGCAGACGGCGAAGACCGCGAAAAATCGTGCGAGGACCCATCACGTACGAATTCGCGAAATAACTGTATAGCGCGACGGGATCGAGGCGCCGCTCGATCAGGCCCGCTGCGACCAGCGCCTTCGATTCGGATGCGAGGTAAAGTGTGCCGTCCCGCTCGAGGACGTAGAGCGGTTTCTCGCCGAACCGGTCGCGTGCCGCGAAAACGGTTCCGCTGCGCCCGTCGTAGATCGCAAAGGCGAACATGCCGTTCAACCGCGGGAGACACTCTTCGCCCCATTCAAGGTAGGCGTGGAGCAGGACCTCGGTGTCGGAATTCGTGCTCAGGGGGCGCCCGGCCGCCGCCAGCTCCTCGCGTATCGACGCGAAGTTGTAGATCTCTCCGTTGAAAACGATCCAGACCTGCCGGTCCGGGCTGCACATCGGCTGGCTTCCTCCCGCGACGTCGATGATCGCCAGGCGGCGGTGCCCCATGACGGCGCGGTCGCAGCGATGTTGCCCATGGCCGTCCGGGCCTCGGTGGCGGAGGACGGCGTCCATCCGACCGAGCAGACTCCGATCCGGAAGGCGATCGCCGGATTGCGAGTAGGCGAGAACGAAGCCGCACACGATGTCGGTCTCAGCAGTCGATTTCGCTGCGCAGAATGGCGTCGCCCTGGACCCGCGCGCGCCACGCGATGGTCCAGGCCGGACTCCTCTCGCCGAACCGCCTCGACACCCAGCCGCAGATCGGAGCGAGCTCTCCGCGGTGAAGCCGCGCGCTCGCGTCCTGCGTCTGCGGCAGTCGCAGGATCAGCGCTTTTCCGTCCCGATCTATGCGGTAGCCGCCCGAGATGGCCTCGACGCGGCACTCCTCGCTGCAGTGGAAGAACAGCTCGATTTCGTGCGTCCCCGACATGAGCACGGCGTCCTCGATCGCGACCTGTCGCGTTCTCTTGTCGAGGCTGATCCTTCGGCGATGGGTCACCGGGTCGGGCGGGCGCGCGTACCCGTCGTGACTGCCCTCGAAGACGTCGCGCTCGCTCGTGGAGCGCCACAGCGTGCACGATGCGGAGGCCTTTCTGAGCCACATGAAGCTTCCTCCTGGCTCCGATTGGTCCTCTCCGTTGACCCGCACCGTGTTGTGGGCCGACGTGCCGCGAAAGTACCCGCGCCACGGACCGCGCGCGTCGAACGCATAGGTTCCGGGATCGACGAGAAATTCCTGTCCCCCGACCGACAGCGTGAACGCGAGCGCGTCGGCGTGGCCGTGCGCCGCGATCGCCCCATAGCCCAGGGGCCCGGCATCGACTATCACGCGGATCTCGCTCGGCGTCTCGAAATCGCTGCCCAGGATGTAGTACCCGCCTTCCGGAAACGCAGTCCGGACCGGGAGCGTTGCGCCGGCGGTCTCGAGCTCTCGGTAAGCCCCGTCTGCGCCCGCGCCGAAAAGCCAGCGCGTCTTGTCGTCCAGCTCGCCCGCCTTGGCTCTGAAGTCGCCGCGGCGAAACAGCAGGGCCCCGGTCGCGAGCAGCGACCGGTAACGACAGAACCCGGCGCCCTGGCTCAACCTCACCGCGCACCCGTCGTCGGAATCGCCGAACATGGGCGTGTTTCCGCCCGCGTCCATGATCGAAGCGAGATATTCGAGCATCGCTTCTATGCGCGACTCGAAGGCGGCGGAGAATCCCTCGCCGTTCGCCTTGCCGGCGAACCAGGCGAGGAGGAGCAGATCCAGCTCGAACTGCTGGTACGACACAGCCTGCTCCCGGTTGACGCCGTCGGAAGCGTTCTGCAGCAGAGTCTCGCGTTCGAGGATTCCCCTCGCTTGGGCGAGCCAGGCGCGCGCGTGCGCCCAGCAGGGCCAGGTGAGCGCCGCGACGAACAGGCCGGCTGCCTCGCCGATGAGATGATTGTTCGCCGAGGAGTAGAGCGAGAAGTGGCCGCGGATGAAATGAGCGTGCTGGAACACGGATTCGAGCCAGCGGCGCCTGAAGCGCCCGCCCTCGCTGCCCCGGAACACGGGGGATGCGGCACCCCCGAGGAGCTGCCAAGCCACGGCCCAGTTGGTCAGCCGGATCGCGGCCTCGAGCGCGCTCGACCAGTTGGGCCCCTTCCCGCGCGGACAGGATTCGAACCAGCTCTCGAGGTACGAGCGAATCGCGGAGAAGTAGCGCGGCTCGCCGCACAGAGCGTGCGCTTGCGCCAGCGTCGCGATTTGCTGATGCCGGTT
>DASSJA010000263.1:0-12172 GCA_035691445.1 Burkholderiales bacterium
AACGCGGCTATACCCGGCGCAAGAAAGGTGATCAGCAGCACGGCCGCGAGCGAGCCAATGAACGAGGAGGTGAAGGCGGCGGTGAGCGCCTCGGGCGCCTTGCCTTGCTGCGCCATCGGATAGCCGTCGAAGGTGGTCGCCACCGACCAGGCTTCGCCGGGAATGTTGAACAGGATGGACGTGATCGCTCCGCCGAAGAGCGCCCCCCAGTAGATGCACGAGAGCATCACGATGGCGGAGGTCGGGTCCATCGTGAACGTCAGCGGCAGGAGGATCGCCACGCCGTTCGGGCCGCCCAGCCCCGGCAACACCCCCACGAAGATGCCGAGAACCAGCCCCACCATCATCAGCGACAGCGTCTTGAAGGTCAGCAGCACCTCGAAGCCGTGCAGCAGGAGGCCGAGCGCTTCCATGCGCCTAGAAGCCGAGCAGGGCTTCGAGCGGGCCCTTGGGCATGATGACGTCGAACGCGACGTCGAAGGTCACGAACATGGCGAGCGCGAAGACCAGGCTCGTCACGAGCGACTTCCACCACGCGATGCGCCCGACGAAGCGCATGAAGCCGGTGATGAGAAGGAAGCTCGCGACGTAGATGCCGAGCCACTGCGTGAGGAGGCAGAAGGCGAAGGTCGGCACGAGCACCTGCATCACGCGGCGCAGCTGCTCGCGGTTGACGAAGGGCTTGTCCGCTCCGGCGCGGCTCGCGAGTGCCGTCACCAGCCCGAACAGGCTCGCCCCGCCGAGCAGCAGCGACAGGTAGAACGGGAAGTACCCCGCCTTGGGTCCGTCGCTCGCCCAGCCCGCGCCGCTCTTCCAGTTGTCCCACGCCATCAGCGCCGCGAACGCGACGAGGAGCAGGAAAACGACGATCTCGACCGCGCGCGTGCTCGCGACCGCGCGCGGTTCCTCGGCCGGGTCAGCCATTCAGTTGCCGAACCCGGCTTCGATCATCAGGCTCTTGTTGAGCGCGTCGTCTTCCTCGAGGAATTTCAGCATGGCGTCGCCGGTGAGGAAGACGGGTTTCAGCGCCTGTTTTTCCATGTAATCCTTGTAGTCGGAGGTCTGCGCGACCTTCCTGAACAGATCCACGTAGAACTGCTTCTGCTCGGGCGTGGCCTTCCCCGGAAGGAACATCGCGCGCAGCATCAGGTACTGCACGTCCAGGCCCTCCTCCTTGCAGGTCGGAATGTCGTGCCAGGACTCCTTGTCGGTAACCCGGGCCTTGTACTGGATGCGCTCCTTGTCGAACACGCACAGCGCGCGCACCTGCCCGGCGCGCCACACCTCGAGGTTTTCCGACGGGTTGTTCACGTTGGCCTGGGTGTGGTTGCCGACCAGCTGGGTCGCCGCCTCGCCGCCCGACTTGTAGGGCAGGTAGGCGAACTTCACGCCGGTCTTCTTCTCGATGAACACCGAGAGGACCTGGTCTTCGCGCCGCGAGCCCGTGCCGCCCATCTTGAACGGCGGGTTCGCGGACTTGGCGCCCGCGATGAAGTCCTTGACGTTCTTGTAGGGGAGCGTGGTGTTGTCCCACAGGACGAACTGGTCGAGGGCGATCACCGCGACCGGCGTGAGCTCGCGCCAGTTGAACGGGATCTTGGCCGAGATCGGCAGCATGTAGATGAGCGAGTACGCGATGAGCACCCGGTTGGGATCGCCCGCGCCCGACTTCATGTACATCAGCGCCTCGGCGCCCGAGGCCCCGCCTTTGAGCGACACCACCATCGGCTGCTTCATCAGCTTGTTCTTCTGGACCGCCGCCTGCATCATCCGCGCCATCTGGTCGGACGCGCCGCCCGCGCCTGCGGCAACCACGATTTCGACCGGCTTGGTCGGTTCCCAGGCGGCGCCGGCGGAGCTCGACGCAAAAGCGGCGATTGCGACGAACGGAATGGCCGCCCGAGCGGCCGTGCGAGACGTCTTCATGACTCCTCCTCGTTTGCGGTGTTAAGCGACTTTGCGGGACGGCGCTCGCGCGCTCTCGGTCAGATGCTCGAACGCGGCGAGCACGCCGCCCTTCTTGTGAGGCACTCCGGCGAGCGCAAGGCCCATCTCGACGCCGGCGAGGGTGCCGGCGAGCGTGAGGTCGTTGAAATCGCCGAGATGCCCGATCCGGAATACCTTTCCTGCGAGGCGCCCGAGGCCGGTGCCGAGCGACATGTCGTAGGCCTCGAGGATGATCTTGCGCAGGGCGTCGGCGTCGTGACCCGCGGGCATCATCACCGCGGTGAGCGAGCTCGAGTACTCCTCGGGCAGGGCGCACAGGATCTCCAGGCCCCAGGCGCGCACCGCGCGCCGCGTCGCCTCCGCGTGGCGCGCGTGGCGCGCGAAGACGTTCTGCAGCCCCTCCTCCGCGAGCATCGCGAGCGATTCGTGCAGGCCGTAGAGAAGGTTCGTCGCCGGGGTATAGGGGAAAAAACCGTTCTTGTTGTTCGCGAGCATCTCGTCCCAGCTCCAGTAGGCCCTTGGCAGCTTCGCGGACTCCGAGGCCCTGCGTGCCTTCTCGCCCACCGCATTGAACGAGAGGCCGGGCGGCAGCATCAGCCCCTTTTGCGATCCGGCGACGGTGACGTCCACGCCCCACTCGTCGTGGCGGTAGTCGATCGAGGCGAGCGAGGAGATCGTGTCGACCATGTACAGCGCCGGATGGCGCGCCGCGTCGATGGCCTTCCGGATCGCCGCGATGCGGCTGGTCGCGCCGGTGGAGGTTTCGTTGTGCACCACGCACACCGCCTTGATCGCGTGCGCGCGGTCCTCCCTCAGCTTCGCCTCGACCGCGGCCGGATCGACGCCGCGGCGCCAGTCGGTGGGGACGAGGTCGACCGAGACGCCGAGGCGCGCGGCCATCTTGTTCCAAAGGCTCGCGAAGTGCCCCGTCTCGAACATGAGCACGCGGTCGCCGGGCGAAAGCGTGTTGACGAGCGCCGCCTCCCAGGCGCCGGTGCCCGAGGCCGGGTAGATCACCACCGGCTGCCTCGTCTGGAAAACCGCCTTCAGGCCCTCGAGGATCTCCAGGCCCATCTTGCCGAACTCCGGACCGCGGTGATCGATGGTGGCGCGGTCGATCGCGCGCAGCACCCGGTCGGGAACGTTGGTCGGCCCGGGGATCTGCAGGAAGTGGCGTCCGCTCCGGTGGGGCATGTGGCGCTCGCTCGTTCTTTACGAGGGGCTAGTTTATCGGAAAAGCTCCCGGCGACCATGACCCCGTTCGAGCCTGCGGTATGATGCGCGCAGGTCCGTCCCTTACCGCTCCGGAAGGAATCCCATGGGTCTCGCCATCGACATCATCTCCGACGTGGTCTGTCCGTGGTGCTTCATCGGCAAGCGGCGCCTCGAGGCCGCTCTGAGCCTTTACCGCGAGCGCCGTCCCGAGGCCCCGGCGCCGAGCGTCACCTTCCATCCTTTCGAGCTGAACCCGGACCTGCCGCGCGAAGGCATCGCGCGCTCGGACTACATCGCGAGGAAATTCGGCGCGCGCGGCTACAGCGCCCACGACCGGCTGGTCAACGCCGGAGCGCAGCTCGGCATCCCGTTCGCGTTCGACCGGATAGCGCGCCAGCCCAACACGCTCGCGGCCCACGCGCTGATCGAGCGGGCGCGCGCCGCCGGCGTGCAGCCGGCGGTGAAGGAGGCCCTGATGAAAGCCTTTTTCGTCGACGGCCTCGATCTCACCGACGAGCCAACGCTCATCCGCGTCGCGGCGGAGGCCGGCATGGCCCGCGGCGAAGCCGAGGCCTGCATCGCCGATGAGGAGCTGCGCCGCGCCGTGGCCGAAGAGGAGGAGCAGGCACGCGCCATGGGCGTGCACGGCGTGCCCTTCTTCGTCTTCAACGGCAAAGTCGCGATCGAGGGGGCGCAGCCGCCCGAGGTGCTGCTCGAGGCGATGCTCGAAGCCGAGAAGGAATCCGCCGCCGCCTGACGAAGCGATGGATCGCCCGCCTTCCAACGCATTCACCGTCTCTTTTCACCCGCGGGCGGGCGACGGCGCGCTCGCGCGGCGGCTTGCACGCGAGATCGAAGGCGAAGTCCTGTTCGATCGGGCGAGCCGCGGACGCTATTCCACCGACGCCTCGATCTACCAGATCGATCCCGTCGGCGTCGTCGTGCCCCGAACCGGGCAGGACGCGCGCATCGCGATGCAAATCGCGGCGGAGGAAGCCATCCCGATCCTGCCGCGCGGCGCCGGCAGCTCGCAATGCGGCCAGGCGGTGGGCGCGGCGCTCGTCATCGATCATTCCAAGTATCTCAACCGCATCGTCTCGGTCGACCCCGAGCGCGCCGCCGCCACGGTGGAGCCTGGCGTCGTGCTCGACGCATTGAACGCGCGGCTGCGCCCGCACGGCCTGTGGTTCCCGGTGGACGTATCGACCAGCGCGCAGGCGACGATAGGCGGCATGGCCGGGAACAATTCCTGCGGCTCGCGCTCGATCCGCTACGGCAACATGGTGCACAACGTGCTCGGGATCGACGCGCTCCTCGCCGACGGCTCGGAGCTCCAGTTCTCCGCGGTGAATCCCGAGGACATCATGGGCCCGTCGCGGTACGTCGAGCTCGTGAGAAAAGTCCACGCCATCGCCAGGCGCGAGGCGGCGGAGATCGAAGCGCGCTGGCCCAAGGTGCTGCGGCGCGTGCAGGGCTACAACCTCGACACGGTCGCGCCGCGCGGCGAATGGAATTTCGCACAGCTGCTGGTGGGCTCCGAGGGCACGCTCGCCTGCTCGACGAGAATTCATCTCAAGCTCTCGGCGCTTCCCCGGTTCAGGTCGCTGGGCGTGTGCCACTTCGCGACTTTTCGCCGCGCGATGGAGGCGCCGCGGCACATCGTGAAGCTCGCCCCGACCGCGGTCGAGCTGGTCGACCGCACCATGATAGGCCTCGCGCGGGGGAATCCCGCGTACCGCGCGGTGGTGGAGAAGTTCATCCGCGGCGATCCCGAAGCGATCCTGCTGGTCGAGTTCGTCGGCGACGACCGCGACGGTCCCGCGGACAGGCTCGAGGAGCTCGCCGAGCTGATGGGCGACCTCGGCCAGCCCGACACCGTGATCCCGATCAGCGACGTCGCCCTGCAGCGCGACATCTGGGAGGTGAGGAAGGCCGGCCTGAACATCATGATGTCGATGAAGGGCGACGGCAAGCCGGTCTCCTTCATCGAGGATTGCGCGGTGCCCCTCGAGCATCTCGCGGAATACACCGACGCCCTCACGCGGATCTTCCGCAAGCACGGCACCGAGGGCACCTGGTACGCGCACGCCTCCGTCGGGACGCTGCACGTGCGGCCCATCCTCAACATGAAAGAGGACGGCGCCGGGAAAATGCGCGCGATCGCCGAGGAGGCCTGCGCCCTGGTGAAGAAGTACAAGGGCGCGGCGTACTCGGGCGAGCACGGCGACGGCCTGGTGCGCTCGGAGTGGATCGAGCCGATCATCGGCCCGCGGCTCACCGCCGCGCTGGCGGAGATCAAGAGCCTGTTCGATCCGAAGGGCCTCATGAATCCGGGCAAGATCGTGCGGCCCTCGAAGCAGGACGACAGGACGCTCTTCCGCTTCAAGCCCGGTTACGCGGTCCCCAGGATGGAGGCCGCGCTCGACTGGAGCGAATGGACCGTCCCCGGCGCCGCGAGCCAGGGTTTCGCCGCGGCGGTCGAGATGTGCAACAACAACGGCCATTGCCGCAAGTTCGACGCCGGAACCATGTGCCCTTCGTTCCGCGCGACCGGCGACGAGAAGCACCTCACGCGCGGCCGCGCGAACACGCTGCGGCTCGCGCTGTCGGGGCAGCTCGGACCCGGGGGATTCACCTCCGACGAGATGCACGACACGCTCGACCTGTGCGTGTCCTGCAAGGGCTGCAGGCGCGAGTGCCCGACCGGCGTCGACATGGCGAAGATGAAGATCGAGTTCTTGCATCATTACCACGCGCGACACGGCTACTCGATGAGGGATAGGCTCGTGGCCAACCTGCCGCGCTATGCCCCTCTCGCCTCGCGCTTCGCCGGAATCGCGAACGCCTGCCAGAGGCTCGGCAAGCGGGTCCTGGGATTCGCCGCCCAGCGGTCGCTGCCGAAGTGGCGCCGCCCGTTCCTGCGCTCGCTGCGCACCTCGGACAGCAGCGGGAAGTCGGGAGAAGTGGTCCTGTTCGTCGACACCTTCAGCAACTACTTCGAGCCCGAGAACGCGCGCGCGGCGCTCGCGGTGCTCGACCGCGCGGGCTACGGCGTGCACGTCGCCCGCGCCGCCGACGCCGGACGCCCTCTGTGTTGCGGCCGCACCTTTCTCGCCGCCGGCATGGTGGAGCAGGCGAGAGAGGAGGCGAAGCGCGTGTTGAAAGCGCTCGAGCCCTACGCCGGGCGGGGCGTGCCAGTCGTCGGGCTGGAGCCTTCGTGCCTCCTCGGCATGCGCGACGAATTCAGGTCGCTGCTCCCGGGCCGGGAGACCGACGCGCTCGCGAAAGAGGCGCTGCTCTTCGAGGAATTTCTCGTCCGCGAGCACGACGCGGGCCGGCTCGTGCTGAAGCTCAGGCCGCTCGAGCAGAAGCGCGCGCTCCTGCACGGGCACTGCCACCAGAAGGCGTTCGGCGTCATGCCTGCCGTGCAGCGGACGCTCTCTCTGGTCCCGGAGCTGAAAGTGGAGATGATCGAATCCTCCTGCTGCGGCATGGCGGGGAGCTTCGGCTACGAGGCGGAGCACTACGAGGTCTCGATGAAGATGGCCGAGCTCGCCCTGCTTCCCAAGGTCCGCTCGGCGGGCGAGGACACCCTCGTCGTCGCGGGCGGCACCAGCTGCCGCCATCAGATCGGGCGTGGCGCAGGGCGGGAGGCGGTCCACGTCGCTCGCGTGCTGGCGAGCGCGCTTGCGTAGAGCGCCGCGGACCGGATGATCCTCGAAGGTGGCGCGGCGGCGCTCGCGCTCGCGCCGCTCGCGTTCGTCGGCGGATTCATCCAGGGCATCACGGGCTTCGGCTCGGCGCTGGTCACCATTCCGCTCGCGACCTTCTTCGTTCCGCTGCCCTTCGCGCTCGCGGTGTTCGCGATCGTCGATTTCGCGAACGGCCTGCGATTGGGGCTGGAAAATCCGAGGAACGCCATCCTCGGCGAAATCGCGCGCATGGTTCCGCTCATGCTGGTGGGCATCGTCACGGGAACGACGCTGCTCGTCAACCTGCCGCGCAACGCGTCGCTGATCGCGCTCGGCGCTTTCGTCCTGGTCTACGCGGTCTACACCCTTGCCCGGCGCGGCGCCCCCGCCACCGTCGACCGGAAGTGGGCCTTCTTCGCGGGCTTCTGCGGCGGGCTGTCGGGAACGCTCTTCGGCGCGGGCGGCCCGCCGTACGCGATCTATCTCTCGCACCGCTCCCTGAGCAAGGAGCAGTTCCGCGCGACCATGACGCTCACCACCATCTTCAGCATCGGGCTGCGCCTGGTCGCCTTCGCGGTGACGGGTCTGCTCACGCAGGACGGCGTGTGGATCACCGCCGCGGCGGCGATTCCCGCAGGCCTGTTCGCGATCTACTTCGCGTCGAAGATTTTCCGCGCGATATCGCGCGAGATGGTGATGCGCGGCGTGGCGATCCTGCTGCTCGCGAGCGGCGCGTCGCTCATCGCGCGCGGGCTCGGTTGAGGGTATTGCTCTAGGCGGGGATGTCGGGATCGAGCTGGCGCTCGATCCAGGAGATCTGGTCCTTGAGGAGGAGCTTGCGTCGCTTCATTCGGGTGAGGGCGAGCTGGTCGTGGCCGGGGTCGTCCGAAATTCTGTGGATGGCGGCGTCCAGGTCGCGGTGCTCCAGCTGCAGCTCGCGCAACCGTTCCCTCATCTGAGCCTGCATCTGCGGGTCCCTCGTCTCGACCATCTCACGTTTTATTCTAGACCTTCTGCGGCCGACGCCAAGCCCAGATGAGCATGCCGATGCCGCAGGCGATCATCGGCAGGGACAGCCACTGCCCCATGGACAGGTTCAGCGCAAGAAGCCCAAGAAAATCATCGGGCTCGCGAAAGAACTCGGCCGTGAAGCGCAGCGCCCCGTAGCCGAGCAGGAACGCGCCCGAGACGGCGCCCACGGGTCTGGGCCTGGCCGAATAGATCCACAGGATCGCGAACAGGAGAACCCCTTCGAGGGCGAACTGGTAGAGCTGCGAAGGGTGGCGCGGAAGCGGGCCCGCGCCCTGGAACACCATGCCCCAGGGCACGTCGGTGACGCGCCCGTAGAGCTCGCCGTTGATGAAATTGCCCAGACGCCCCGCCGCGAGCGCGAGCGGAGCGAGGGGCGCGAGGAAATCGGTGACCTCGAGCCATCGCACGCGATGCTTGCGCGCGACCCACCACACCGCGACCAGCACGCCGAGAAATCCTCCGTGGAAGGACATGCCCCCGTGCCACACCGCCGGAATCTCGAGCGGATGCAGGAAGTAGTAGTCGGGCTTGTAGAAGAGCACGTAGCCGAGCCTCCCGCCCAGCACCACGCCGAGCACGCCGAAGAACAGCAGATCGTCGAGGAGCGCCTGGGTCACGCCGCCGGCCTGCGCGCGCCTGATGCGCAGGCGGCCCAGCCAGAACGCCAGGCCGAATCCGACGAGGTACATGAGCCCGTACCAGCGGACGGCGAGCGGGCCGAGCTGGATCGCGACGGGATCGAAATTGGGATGGACGAGCACGGGGAGGAAGCGGGCGTTCGAGTAAAATGGAAGCCTAACCGATAGTCCGACTTCCCGCACCGGAGTTCCCTCGAGATGAGCGACAACTGGAGAAGCAAAACCATCACGTCGGGCGACGCGCGCTCGCCCAACCGCGCGATGCTGCGCGCGGTGGGCTTCGGCGACGGCGATTTCGACAAGGCGATCGTCGGCGTCGCCAACGGCCACTCGACGATGAATCCCTGCAACGCCGGGATCCAGCCCCTGGTCGACCGCGCGGTCGCCGCCGTGAAGGCCGCGGGCGCGATGCCCCAGGTGTTCGGCTTCCCGACGGTCACCGACGGCATCGGCATGGGGACCGAAGGCATGAAGTATTCGCTGGTGTCGCGCGAGGTCATCGCGGATGCGATCGAGACCGCGGTGAACGGCCAGCTGATGGACGGCGTCCTGTGCGTCGGCGGATGCGACAAGAACATGCCCGGCGCGATGATGGCGATGGCGCGCATCAACGTGCCGGGGATCTTCGTCTACGCCGGCACCATCAAGCCGGGCTTCTGGAAGGGGCAGAAGCTCACCATCGTGTCGCCCTTCGAGGCGGTGGGCGCGCGCGCCGCGGGCAGGATCTCGCAGGAGGATTTCGACGGCATCGAGAAGAACGCCTGCCCGTCGGTGGGCGCCTGCGGCGGCCAGTACACCGCCAACACCATGTCGTCCTCGTTCGAGGCGCTGGGCATGAGCCTGCTCGGCTCCTCGCAGATCGCCTCGCCCGATCCCGAGAAGGCGGATTCCTCCGCCGAGTCGGCCAAGGCGCTGGTGAACGCGATCCGGAACAACATCCGTCCGCGCGACATCATCACCCGCAAGTCCATCGAGAACGCGATCGCGCTGGTGATGGCGACCGGCGGCTCGACCAACGCGGTGCTGCACTACCTCGCGATCGCGAGCGCGGCGGGGGTGAAATGGACGATCGACGATTTCGAGCGCGTGCGCAGGAAAGTCCCGGTGCTGTGCGCCCTGAAGCCTTCGGGTCCCTACGTCGCGACCGATTTCCACGCCGCGGGGGGGCCGCCGCTGGTCCTGAAGATGCTGCTCGCGCACGGCGTGCTGCACGGCGATTGCATGACCATTACCGGGCGCACGCTCGCCGAGGAGCTCGCCGGCGTGCGCGGAGAGCCCAGGGCCGATCAGGACGTCATCCGACCCTGGAGCAAACCCCTGTACGCCCAGGGGCACCTCGCGATCCTGAAAGGCAATCTCGCCACCGAGGGCTGCGTCGCCAAGATCACGGGACTGAAGCAGACCTCGATCACCGGGCCGGCGCGCGTTTTCGATTCGGAGGTCGCCGCGATGAAGGCCATTCTGGCGAGGAAGATCAGGCCCGGCGACGTGATCGTGATCCGCTACGAAGGACCGAAGGGTGGCCCCGGCATGCAGGAGATGCTCGCGCCGACCTCGGCGCTCATCGGCCAGGGGCTGGGCGAGTCGGTGGGCCTGGTCACCGACGGGCGTTTCTCCGGCGGCACCTGGGGCATGGTGGTCGGGCACGTCGCGCCCGAGGCCTACGTCGGAGGGACGATCGCGCTGGTGAAAGAGAAGGACTCGATCACCATCGATGCCAAGAAACAGCTCCTTCAGCTCAACGTTCCGGCGAAGGAGCTCGCGGCGCGAAGGAAGAAGTGGAAGCAGCCCAAGCCGCGCTACACGCGCGGCCTGATGGCGAAGTACATGAAGCTGGTGTCCACCGCGAGCAAGGGCGCCATCACCGACGGAGCGTAGCGCGGGATCGGGGCGCCCATGGCGGTGCTACACTGATGTAACCCTCGCTGTCCCCGGTCATGCCCAATCGTCTCGCGCAGGAAACCAGTCCCTATCTGCAGCAGCACGCGAACAATCCCGTCGACTGGCTTCCGTGGGGCGAGGAGGCGCTGGCTCGCGCGCGAGACGAGGACAAGCCCATCCTGCTCTCGGTCGGCTACTCGGCCTGCCATTGGTGCCACGTGATGGCGCACGAGTCCTTCGAGGATCCGGCGGTGGCCGGCGTCATGAACCGCCTTTTCGTCAACGTCAAGGTGGACCGGGAGGAGCGCCCGGACCTCGACCAGATCTACCAGCTCGCGCACCAGATGCTCGCGCAGCGACCGGGCGGCTGGCCGCTCACCATGTTTCTCGCGCCTGACGGCGCACCGTTCTTCGGAGGCACCTATTTCCCGAAGGAGCCGCGCTACAACCTCCCGGGATTTCCCCAGCTGCTCGAGCGCGTGGCCGAGATCTACCGCGACCATCGCGAGGAAATCGGCCGGCAGAACCAGACCGTTCTCGCCACGCTCGAGAGCATGCAGCCCGGAGCGCCCGCGCACCATTCCGAGCTGTCGACGGCGCCGATCGACCAAGCGCTGCGCGCGCTCAAGACGAATTTCGATTCGCGCCACGGAGGCTTCGGCGGCGCCCCCAAGTTCCCGCACCCCGCCGAGCTCGATTTCTGCCTGCGCCGGTCCGCAGCCGCGGGCGACGGCGCGGCCGAGCGCCTCGTCACGACGACGCTCGAGCGCATGGCCCTCGGCGGAATCTACGATCAGCTCGGCGGCGGCTTCGCCCGCTACAGCGTCGACGCCGAATGGACGATCCCTCATTTCGAGAAGATGCTCTACGACAACGGGCCGCTGCTTCGGCTGTACGCGGACGCCTGGACCGCGACGCGAAACCCGCTGTTCGCGCGTGTTGCGGAAGAGACCGCCGCGTGGGTGATGCGCGAGATGCAATCCCCCTCAGAGAATGAGGGAGGCTATTACTCTTCCCTCGACGCCGATTCGGAGCACGAGGAGGGCAAGTTCTACGTGTGGACGCCCGATGAGGTCCGCTCGCTGGTTTCAGCGGACGAATACGCCGTGCTCGCGCCGCACTACGGCCTGGACGGGCCGCCCAACTTCGAGAACGAGTTCTGGCATCTGCGCGTCGTCCGCCCGCTCCAGGGTGGGCAGGATCTCCTCGCGTCGGGCAGAAGGAAGCTCTTCGACGCGCGCGAGAAGCGGGTGCATCCGGGACGCGACGAGAAGGTGCTGGTCAGCTGGAATGCGCTCATGATCTCCGGCATGGCGCGCGCGGCGGCCGTGTTCGGGAGGGACGACTGGCTGGCCTCCGCGAAGAAGGCGCTCGCCTTCATCCGCGGCGCGATGTGGAAAAACGGAAGGCTCCTCGCCACGTACAAGGACGGCCAGGCCCACCTGAACGCGTACCTGGACGATTACGCCTTCCTGCTGGCCGCTCTCATCGAGCTCCTGCAAGCGCAGTTCGACCGGGACGCGCTCTCCTGGGCCGAGGACCTCGCGGAGGTGCTCCTCGATCAGTTCGAAGACAGGGAGAACGGCGGGTTCTTTTTCACCAGCCACGACCACGAGCGGCTGATCCACCGGCCGAAGCCCGGATACGACAATGCGACGCCCTCCGGAAACGGCGTCGCCGCGTACGCCCTCCAGCGCCTGCACTTCCTCACCGGCGAGTCGCGCTATGCGCTCGCAGCGGAACGCACGCTCGCGCAATTTCACTCGG
>DASSJA010000264.1:0-4218 GCA_035691445.1 Burkholderiales bacterium
GGGCGCGACGATGATGTCCTCGGCCCTCGCGTAAGGCAGGGCGCGGCGGATGCGTCCGGCGACCGTTTGCGGATTCTCCACCTTCGGGTCGTCGAGGTCGATGACTCCAAGGATGATCTTCTTCGCCGGGAGCGATTTCAGCACTGAGCAGTCCAGATTGGACTGGGCGGTCTCGATCGACACCTGATTGCAGCGGCAGGCCGCGAGCTCGCCCAAGAACGAGTATCCGGAGGGCCGCACATGGATCACCGCCGCGTAGCCGAAGCACAGGTGCACGGCGGTCGTGCCCTTGACGTCTTCGAGCGCCCGGTTGAGCGCGCGCAATCCGTACTGCCGCGCCTTCTCCGGCCGCGCCTGCAGGTAGGGCTCGTCGATCTGCACGATATCGGCCCCGGCGGCGAACAGATCGCGGATTTCCGCGTTCACCGCGACCGCATAATCCATCGCGGCTTCTTCCTCCGACTCGTAGAAATCGTTCTGCGCCTGCTGGCTCATGGTGAACGGGCCGGGCACGGTCATCTTGATCCTTCGATCAGTGTGCGCGCGCAGGAACTTCACGTCGTCGACCTCGACCGGATGCTTGCGGCGGATCTTCCCTGCGATGCGCGGCACGGGGTTGGGGTGCCCCGAGCGGTCGAGGGCCGTCCCGGGATTGTCGATGTCAACGCCCTCCAGCGCGGTGGCGAAGCGGTTGGAGTAGCTCTCGCGGCGCACCTCGCCATCGGTGATGACGTCCAGGCCGGCTTCCTCCTGGGCGCGGATCGCGAGCAGCGTCGCATCGTTCTGGGCCTCCGCGAGAAACGGCTCGGGGATGCGCCACAGCTCTTTCGCGCGCACGCGCGGCGGAAAGCGCCCGGCGAGCCTCTTGCGGTCGATCAGCCACTCGGGCTGCGGATAGCTTCCGACCAGAGTCGTCGGAAAAAGCTGCGTCAAGGCTTCAGCCCCTGGAAGAGCTTCTCGCGGCCGAGCTTGATGCCGGAGTTCCCGTCGTACAGAAAAATATCCGCGGTGGCGAAGGTGTCGTTGAAGTTGTCGGGGATGAAAGAGCCCGTGCCGACCGCATCGAGCGGCGCCCTGCAGTTCGCGAACATCTTGCACTTGAACAGGTTGAAGCCCGACGACCCCACGATCTTGCAGGCGTTGAAGCCACTCGCATCCAGCACGCGCCTGAGCTGGATCACGGCCGCCACGGATACGCCGGTGCCGAACAGCACCTTGCGCACCCGGTCCTTGACGATATTCAGGCTGTCCGCGTCGAACGCTTCCTCGCCCATCACCTGGCGCACCGCTTCATACTCGTTCGGCACGTGCAGCCAGTTGACCACGACGTCGACCGATTTTTCGTAGTCGAGCCCTTCGGCGTAGCGTTCGCCGTGTGTATCGATCCGCAACGCGAGCGCGCGGGCGCCGGTCTCGTCCCTCGGCAGGTAATCGTTGTACCACCAGCGACAGACTTCGAGCGCGTCGGAATACTCCCTGCCGTAGTAGTCGATGAGCACCGTGAGATTGTCCTGAGGGTGCGTTTCGACGTACATCTGCGCGGCGCGCAGGGTCGAGCCCGCATAGCCGATGATGCCATGCGGCATGGTGCCGATGCCGTTGGTCTGCCCGTAGAAATGCGCGGTCAGATCCTGAGACGAGCCGATGAAGCCGACCGCGCCTCCGAGCTTCGCCATGCGGCTTCCCACCGACGCACCGTACGCCGCGAGCAGCGACAGGTCGTCGCCCGGGGAGTGACGGGCGTGCATGTCGATGAAGGAGACTTTCTTGAGATTCATCGCCATCTTGTAGGCGTTGTACGCGGAAACGCAGGCGACGCCTACGCGCTGCAGGATGAGCGTCTCCAGCTCGACCAGCGCGGCAAAGGAACCCGTATAGGTGAAGAGCGCCATCTGGTCGGGTACGAAGGCACCCTCCTCGTAGAGGCGGGTGATCCGCAGCGGCTCGGCTTTCGCCGAGTAGTAAGTGCGCAGGATATCGATCGCAGGATTGACGGCGCAGATGACCCCGCGGCGGAGGAAAACGCCGTAGGTGACCGTCCGGTCTCCGAATTTGTCGATGATGCTCCGCGACCTGGTGAAGTACTTGTCCGTGCGGCGCTTGAGATACTCGAGCTTGTCGGCCGGCAGAGATTCGACGGGTTTGTTCATGGCAGACTCCGGCGGGCCTCGCCCGCTCGCGGGGAAGATCCGGATTCTAGCCAAGCGCAACGGTGCGTGCTAGCCTGAAGGCCGTGCGCGCGTTTCTTCCGACCATCGCCCTTGCCTTGATTGCGGCGCCGGGCTGCGCCGTCCGAATCTCCTCGGGCGACGGCGCGGATCCTTCCCGGGCGAACGTCTCGACGGGCTCGCCGCTCGGCACGGCGATCATCGTGGGCGTCATGGCGGCGGACGCCGTCCACTACTACCGCATCGGGCCTGACGGGAAGACCCCCATGTACGGCGCACCGGAACCCGACCCGACACGCAAGATCAACGTCCAGGACTGCACCCAGCCTGTGGATTTCAGCGCCGGCAATCTGTTTTGCCGCTAGCGGCAGCTACCCCATGATTCATTTCGTTGTGCACGATGAAGGCGACTCGGTCGGGGTGGTCGTCGTCGAAGGCGTGAAAGCGGGGCAGCAACTGATCGGCTGGATCATGGACCAGGATCGAGAGATCAAGGTCAGTGCGCGCAGCGACATCCCGATCGGGCACAAGCTCGCGATCCGGGAGCTCGCCGCGAACGAAACCGTCCTGAAGTACGGCGTCGACATCGGCCGCGCGGTGGCGCCGATCACGGTGGGCGAGCACGCCCACGTGCACAACATCAAGACCAAACGCTGGTGAGGCCGATGGCATTCGACATGAGGAACTCGACGTTTCAGGGCTTCGGGCGCGAGAACGGACGGGTCGGCGTGCGCAACCACGTCATCATCCTGCCGGTGGACGATCTGTCGAACGCCGCATGCGAAGCGGTGGCGAACAATATCAAGGGTACGCTCGCGATTCCGCATCCATACGGAAGGCTGCAGTTCGGCGCTGACCTCGAACTGCATTTCAGGACGCTTATCGGCACCGGGTCGAATCCTAACGTCGCCGCCGTGGTCGTGATCTGCATCGAGGAGGAGTGGGCGAGGAAAGTGGCCGACGGCATCCGCGCGAGCGGCAAACCTGTGGCGTACTTCGGCATCGAGCAGCACGGCGACCACGACACCGTCATGCGCGCCTCGAAAGCGGCCAAGGAATTCGTGCAGTGGGCGAGCGAGCTGCGCCGGGAGGAGCGGCCGCTCAAGGACCTGTGGGTGTCGACCAAATGCGGGGAGTCGGACACGACCTCCGGCATCGGCTCCAACCCCTGCGTCGGCGATGCCTTCGACAAGCTCTACCCGCACGGCGTGACGCTCGCCTTCGGCGAGACCACCGAGCTCACCGGCGGCGAGCATCTGGTCGCCGCGCGCTGCCGTACGCCGAAGGTGCGCGAGCAGTTCATGGCCATGTTCAACCGCTACCAGGCGGTGATCGAACGGCACAAGACCAGCGATCTCATGGACTCGCAGCCGACCAAGGGCAACATCGCAGGCGGCCTGACGACCATCGAGGAAAAAGCGCTCGGCAACATCCAGAAGATCGGGAGGAAATGCATGGTGGACGGCGTGCTCGACAAGGCCGAAGTCCCGAGCGCCCCCGGGTTGTGGTTCATGGACTCTTCGTCGGCCGCCGCCGAGATGGTGACGCTATGCGCCGCGAGCGGTTACGTCGTGCACTTCTTTCCGACCGGCCAGGGCAACGTGATCGGCAATCCGATCCTGCCCGTGATCAAGCTCTGCGCCAATCCGCGTACCGTGCGGCTCATGCCCGAGCATATCGACGTGGATGTCTCGGGGATCACGCGAAAAGAAATCAACATGGACCAGGCCGGCGACAAGCTCCTGGAGATGATGTTCCGCACCGCCAATGGCCGCCTCACCGCCGCGGAGGCGCTCGGTCACCGGGAGTTCGTGCTCACGCGCCTCTACGAGAGCGCCTGATGCGCCGGGGGTTGCTGCTCCTCGCGTTCCTCGCCGCGCCGGGGCTCGCCGCGGAAGTCGCCGGGGTCAAGGTGGACGAACGCGTCGAGCTGGGACCGGGAGAGCTCGTGCTGAACGGTGCGGGGTTGCGCACCAGGGTTTTCTTCAAGATCTACGTCGCGGGCCTCTACCTAGCCGAAAAGAGGACTCACGCGGAAGAAGTGCTCGCG
>DASSJA010000265.1:0-16715 GCA_035691445.1 Burkholderiales bacterium
ATTCCGGTACCGAGGCGATCGTGATCCTGGAGAATTTTGCCCACGTGCTCGAGCGTGTGATCGCCGGGAGCTCGGTGAAGCACGTGGTGGTCGCATCGCTGGGGGACCTGCTCGGTGCGAAAGGCGCGGTCGTGAATTTCGTCGTGCGCCATGTCAAGCGCATGGTTCCCTCGTGGAAGATCGCCGGCGCGATCCGTTTCAACGCCATGCTCGCGGAAGGCGCCGGCCTGCAGCTCAGGCGCGTCGAGGTCGGCCACGAGGACGTCGCGTTCCTGCAGTACACCGGCGGCACCACCGGCGTGTCCAAGGGCGCGGTGCTCTCGCACCGCAATATCCTCGCCAACCTCGAGCAGTCGGCGGCGTGGTTGAGGCCGTGGGTGAACGAGGACGAGCCGCAGGCGATCATCACCGCGCTGCCGCTGTATCACATCATGTCGCTGACGGCCAACTGCCTGCTCATGATGAAAGCGGGCGGCTGCAACATCCTCATCACCAACCCTCGGGACATTCCCGGCTTCGTGAGGGAGCTGCGCAGCCACAAGTTCACCATGTTCACCGGGGTGAACACGCTGTTCAACGCGCTCATGAACCATCCGGACTTCCCGAAGATCGATTTCTCTAGGTTGAGGATCGCACTCGGCGGCGGGATGGCGGTGCAGAAGGCCGTGGCCGATCGCTGGAAGAAGATGACCGGGTGCACCCTGGTCGAGGCCTACGGGCTGTCGGAGACCTCGCCGGGGGTGACCATCAACCCCCTGGACCTCGAGGACTACAACGGGTCCATCGGATTGCCGATCCCGTCGACCGAGGTGGTGCTGCGCGGGGACGACGGGAAGGAAGCGCCGCTCGGCTCACCGGGGGAGCTGTGCGTGCGCGGGCCCCAGGTGATGAAGGGCTACTGGAACAATCCGGAAGAGACCGCCAAAGTGCTCGGCCCCGACGGTTTCCTGGCCACCGGCGACATCGGCGTGATGGACGAGAAGGGCTACGTGCGCATCGTCGACCGCAAGAAGGACATGCTGCTTGTGTCCGGGTTCAACGTCTATCCCAACGAGATCGAATCGGTCGTGGCGATGCATCCCGGGGTTCTGGAATGCGCTGTGATCGGCGTGCCCGACGAGCACTCGGGCGAGGTACCCAAGCTGTTCGTCGTGAAAAGGGACCCGTCGGTGAGCGAGGACGACATACGCAGGCACTGCGAGGCCAATCTCACCGGATACAAGCGGCCCAAGCACTTCGAGTTCAGGAAGGAGCTGCCCAAGACGAACGTCGGAAAAATACTCCGGCGAGCGCTGCGGGAAGAAGGCGGGTAAGCGCCCGCTAGTTACCTTCGTCCTTGCCCGCGCGTGACCCGTGGGGGGCAAGCTGCGCTTCGATGGCCTTGATCAGCACGTCGCGCTTGACGGGCTTGGTGAGGAACAGCGACGCGCCCAGCCTGCGCGCGCGGGCGAAGGTTTCATCGTCGCCGTGCCCGGTGAGCACGACCACCGGTATTTCCCGCGTTGCCGGATCGGAGCGCAGCGCCTTGATCATTTCGAACCCGTCGAGATACGGAATCGTCAGGTCGAGAAGGATGAGCTCGGGGGCCTCCGTGATGACCGCGCGCAGGCCTAGCACCGCATCCTCGGCCGTCAGCACCTCGTGCCCCGCGCTCGCCAGGTGCACGCGCAACAGGTCGAGGAACGTGAGGTCGTCTTCGATGACTACGATTTTGGCCAAGCTTGCTCCCCTCGCGGGCGGCGAGGCATACGGTAGCGCGTCTGCGGGCGGACAAGCGCGATTCTAACACCTGGGCCGATCGGACTATGGACGCTTATTTCCTGTTTTCCCGACCTTCCGGCTCCCGGTGCCGGAATCAGCGCGGTTGCGAAGGCGCGATCTCAGGGTGCATGGCGAGGACGCGCTTGCGCAGTTCGAGCAGGTAGGGGTCGCGCACCCCGTGCTCGATCAGTCCGCGCACCGTTTCCAGCAGGTATTCGGCCGGGGTGCCGAGCTGGCCGCGTGTGCTTACCAGCGTCTTGATGACCGTCTCCAGAGGGAGTTTGCCGGCATAGTTCGCGTGCCCGCGGTTGACGAAGAAAGCGATCGCGCGAAGGGTTTCGTTGCCGGCGTCAACCTCCGTCCAGCGCGGGCTGTAGGCGCCCAGCACCATTTCGCGCCTCCACAGCAGGCGCAGCTCTTCGGCTGCATTGCGGCCGGCGATGCGGAACGCCACGCCACGGCAGCTTCCGCCCGAGTCGAGGCCGAGAACAAGCCCGGGCTTCTGCAGCGAGCCGCGGTTGACGTGCGACCACAGGCAGAAACTGCGATGGAACCCGTGCAGGCGGGCGACGCGCCGCTCCTCGTGGTGCACGATGGGATTCCAGACGAGCGACCCGTAGCCGAAGAGCCACAGGTCGGCGCCGGGTCGATGCTCATCGAGAATTCCCCGGAGCGAGGCTTCCTGCTCCGCGTCGGACAGCACCGGAACCCCGGGATTGATCCTGCGGAACGTCGCCCGCAGCAGGTCGCGCTCGAGGTCGCCGCGGGTGAGGGACATGCTACGCCGCCCTCTCGGCGGCGCGCGGCGCTCGGAACATCGCGAGCAGTTCGGCTTCCCTTCTTTTCGCCTCGCTCAGGTGGCGGCGCTTGACGTGGCCGAAACCGCGTATGCCTCCGGGGATGGCGGCGATGTCCACGGCGAGGGCATGGTTGTCGCGGTCCAGGCGCGCCAGCAGTTCGCGCACGGTCGCCTCGTAGTCGATGATCAGGCGCCGCTCGGTTTTGCGCTCCTGTGTCGCGCCGAAGATGTCGAAAGGGGTGCCGCGCACCCACTTGAGCTTCGCGAGCACCCGGAACGCGGTCATCATCCAGGGGCCGAACTCGGATTTGGCCGCCTCTCCCGTGCTCGGATCCAGTCGGTTGAAGATCGGCGGGGCGAGGTGGAACTTGAGGCGATAGTTGCCTTCGAACATCCCCCCGATCTTGTCCCTGAAGGACGAGTCCGCGTACAGGCGGGCGACCTCGTACTCGTCCTTGTACGCCATCAGCTTGAAGTAGTTGCGGGCGACGGCCTCCGCGAGGTCGGTGCTGCCGGTTTTTCGCGCCTCAGCCTCGCGCACGCGCTCGACGAGCGCGCGGTAGCGTGCGGCGTACGCGGCGTCCTGGTACGCGGTGAGGAATTCGACGCGACGCGCGATCAATTCGTCGAGGTTTCGAGAGAAAGCCTGTGAGATCGGAACGATCTCGGCCGGCGTCGCGAGCCGCTCGACACGCGGAAGATCGACCGCCGCCCGCCGGCCCCATAGGAACGCCCTCTTGTTGAAGTCGACTGCGACGCCGTTCAGCTCGATCGCACGCAGCAGAGAATCCTCGGCGAGCGGCACCGCCCCTCTCTGGAATGCGTATCCGAGCATGAACATGTTGGTGGCGATCGCGTCGCCCATGAGCGCGGTGGCGAGCTTGCCCGCGGGGACGAAGTCCACGTTCTTGGCCCCCGCCGCATCGACGAGGTCGGCTTCCATGCGGCTTCCGGGGAGCTGCCAATCCGGGTTCTTCACGAACTCGGCAGTCGGCGACACGGTGGCGTTGGCGACTACGCGCGTGGTCCTGTCGTTCATCTTCGAGAGAGCCTCGGTCCCCGTGGTCACGACGAGATCGCAGCCGAGCACCAGGTCGGCGGCGCCGAGCCCTACGCGCACCGAGTGCAGCTCGCCGGGGGAGCGCGCGATGCGCACGTGGGACATCACCGGCCCGAACTTCTGCGCGAGCCCGCTCATGTCGAGGACCGTCGCGCCCTTGCCCTCGAGGTGCGCCGCCATCGCCATGATCTGCCCGATGGTGATGACGCCCATTCCGCCGATTCCGGTCACCAGAGTCGCGTGCGGGCGTGCCAGGTCCTGGAGCGGCGGCTGGGGAAGCGCCGGGAAGTCCGAATCACCCCCGGCCGCCGCCTTGCCTTTTCGCAGCGCGCCGCCCTCGACGGTCACGAAGCTCGGGCAGAACCCTTTCAGGCAGGAATAGTCCTTGTTGCACGCGGACTGGTTGATCGTCCGCTTCCTGCCGAATTCGGTCTCGAGCGGCTCGACCGAGAGGCAGTTCGAGGTCACGCTGCAATCGCCGCAGCCTTCGCAGACCAGCTCGTTGATGACGACGCGCTTAGGCGGATCGGGAAACTCGCTTCGCTTCCTGCGCCGGCGCTTCTCGGTCGCACATGTCTGCACGTAGATGATCGCCGATACGCCCTTCTTCTCGCGCAACTCGCGCTGCACGGCGTCGAGCTCCTCGCGCGGGCGGATAGTGACGCCCGGCGCCCACTCCAGGCCTGCCGGGAGCGGCTCCTTATCGTCGACGACCGCGACGATGTGGCGCACGCCTTCTGCGGCGATCTGCCGCGAGACGATCCCGGGGTCGAGAGGGCCGTCGTGGTGCTGTCCCCCGGTCATCGCGACCGCGTCGTTGTAGAGGATCTTGTAGGTCATGTCGACGCCGGCGGCGACGGCGGCGCGGATCGCGAGCAGGCCCGAATGAAAGTAGGTACCGTCGCCGATGTTGGCGAATACATGAGGGCAGCTGGTGAACGGCGCCTGGCCGATCCAGGGTGCGCCTTCGCCGCCCATATGGGTGAAGGTCGCGGTGTTGCGGTCCATCCACAGCGCCATGAAGTGGCAGCCGATGCCGGCCAGCGCGCGGCTGCCCTCGGGGACGCGCGTGGACGTGTTGTGCGGGCAGCCCGAGCAGAAGTAGGGCTGGCGGTTCGTCACCACCCGCGGCCTCGCCAGTGCTTTCTCCTTGAACTCGAGGTAGGCGACGCGCTCGCGGTACCGGTCGCCGAGCAGCGCGCCCATGCCGAGCTTCGCGAAGCGGCTGGCAAGCGCCTTGGCGATCAGCGCGGGCGATAGCTCATAGTGGGCCGGCAGCAGCCAGTTGCCCGCGGGCTGGCCCGCGGCGATCGACCATTCGCCGTTGTCGTCGAATTTGCCCACGACTCGCGGCGGTCTCGCACCCTCGCGCCAGTTGTAGAGCTCTTCCTTGATCTGGTATTCGATGACCTGGCGCTTTTCCTCGACCACCAGGATCTCTTCCAGCCCCTCGGCGAACTTGCGCGCGCCCTGCGGCTCGAGGGGCCAGGACATCGCCACCTTGTAAAGCCGGATTCCGGCATCCGCGGCGACCCGCTCGTCGATTCCCAGGTCGGCGAGCGCCTGGACGGTGTCGCCGAAGGACTTGCCCGTGGTGATGATTCCCAGCCTCGCGCGGGGCGAATCCCAGACAATGCGGTCGAGCCTGTTGGCGCGGCAGTAGGCAAGCGCCGCATACACCTTATAGTCGAGGAGGCGCGCCTCCTGCTCGAGAAACCCGTCGGGCCAGCGGATATTGAGGCCGCCCTGGGGCATGGCGAAATCGGCCGGCATTTCGATCCGGACCCGCTGCGGATCGACTTCGACCACCGCGCCCGATTCGATCACGTCGGTGACGCACTTGAACGCGACCCAGCAGCCCGAGAAGCGCGACATCGCGAAGCCGTGCAGGCCCAGGTCGAGATATTCCTGCACGCTCGAGGCGTTGAGCATGGGAATGCAGCAGGCCTTGAAGACGTGCTCGCTCTGATGCGCGAGGGTCGAGGACTTCGCCGCGTGGTCGTCGCCCGCGAGAACCAGCACGCCGCCGTGCTTCGAGGTGCCGGCCGAGTTGGCATGCTTGAAAACATCGCCGCAACGGTCCACCCCCGGCCCCTTGCCGTACCACATGGCGAACACGCCGTCGTACTTCGCGTCCGGATACAGATTGACCTGCTGGGTGCCCCAGATCGAGGTCGCGGCGAGGTCTTCGTTGACGCCGGGCTGGAACCTGACGTGGTGTGCGTCCAGGAATGGCTTCGCTCGGGCGAGCGCCTGATCGAAGCCGCCCACCGGCGAGCCACGATAGCCGGAAATGAAACCCGCGGTGTTGAGGCCCGCGGCGAGATCTCGCGCGCGCTGAAGCATCGGCAGGCGCACGAGCGCTTGCGTGCCGGTCATGAAAGCGCGTCCTGCCTGCAGCGCGTACTTGTCGTCCAGGCTGACTTCCGGAGGCCGGTCGGGGGCGTTCATGGGTGGCTTCATTTTACCGCCCGTTCGGGCGGGCTCAGACCGAGCCAGCGCGCGAGGGCCCCGCTGACCTGCGCCGGGCGCTCGAGCGTCGAAAGATGGCCGCAGTCGTCTACGACTTGGAGGTTCGCTCCGGGAATGGCGCGAGCTATTTCCTCGTGGCCCGCGAGAGGGGTGAGGGCGTCCTGCCGGCCGCAGAGGACCAGCGTCGGGCAGGCGATGGCGGGCAGGAGGGGCCGGCTGTCCCGGCGGCTTATGATGGCTCGCTCCTGCCGGATGAACGCTTCCTTACCTGTATTCCTGGCCATTTTCTTGACAGTGGTCACTAACTCTCTATCTGTGAGCCGGGCGCGGTGCAGGAACAGCGGAAGAAGGGTGTCGGTGATGCCGAGAAACCGCCCCCGCTCGGCAAGCCCTATGAGGTCCTCGCGCTTCTTCGACTGCTCTGGCGTGTCCGCGCGCGCGCTGGTGTCGAGGAGCGCAAGCCGGATTACCCGGTGTGCAGCCTGGCGCATGATCTCGAGCGCGACGTAGCCGCCCATGGAGAGGCCGGCGAGGGCGAAACTTTCGAACGGTGCGTCGCGCAGCACGTCGGCCGCGACCTCCGCCATCGAGATCGATCGCGTGTGGTCGGCGACCCAGGGCTCGCAGAGCTCACCGAGCGCGGCGACTTGCGCCTCCCCCAGGAGCGCGTCGCACAAGAGCCCCGGGACGAGGACGAGGCCCGGTTTCGCAACGCGGTTCATCGAGGTATGATGTCGCTTTCCCGAGCTCGTCCGCAGCTGTCCGACCGAGCGCGGGTGCGGCCAAAGCGAAATGTATGCCAGCGATCGTTGACAGCCCCCCAAAAACTACGCATAATCATGAGTTTCGTTCGGAGGGGTGCCCGAGCGGTTAAAGGGGGCAGACTGTAAATCTGTTGGCCTTGCGCCTACGTTGGTTCGAATCCAACCTCCTCCACCAGGTCACCGGTGCTTCAGGTCGGGCTTTTGAAGGGTTCGGTCGCGAGTGGTTACACGACGCGGGTGTAGCTCAATGGTAGAGCAGAAGCCTTCCAAGCTTACGACGAGGGTTCGATTCCCTTCACCCGCTCCAGGTTCTGTTCTCCTTAATCTTGGCGAAACAAATTTATCGAAACGCACGCAGCCGTTGTAGCTCAGTGGTAGAGCACTCCCTTGGTAAGGGAGAGGTCGTGCGTTCAATCCGCACCAACGGCACCACAGGACTAGTGTAACGGCAGGGGAATCGATCATGTCCAAGAGCAAATTTGAGCGGACCAAGCCGCACGTGAACGTGGGGACGATAGGTCACGTGGACCACGGCAAGACGACGCTGACGGCGGCGATGACGCACGTGCTGTCGAAGAAGTACGGTGGGGAGGCGAAGAACTACGACCAGATTGACGCGGCGCCGGAGGAAAAAGCGCGCGGGATCACGATCAACACGGCGCACGTGGAGTACGTGACCGAGAAGCGGCACTACGCGCACGTGGACTGTCCGGGGCACGCCGACTACATCAAGAACATGATCACCGGTGCGGCGCAGATGGACGGGGCGATCCTGGTGGTGAGTGCGGCCGACGGGCCGATGCCGCAGACGCGGGAACACATCCTCTTGGCGCGCCAGGTGGGGGTGCCCTACATCGTGGTGTACCTGAACAAGGCCGACATGGTGGACGACAAGGAGCTGCTGGAGCTGGTGGAGGTGGAGGTGAGGGAGCTCTTGTCGAAGTACGAGTTTCCGGGGGACAAGACCCCGATCGTGATCGGCTCGGCGCTCAAGGCTCTGGAGGGGGAGGACTCGGACCTGGGGGTGAAGTCGATCTACAAGCTGGCCGAAGCGCTGGACAACTACATCCCGATGCCCAAGCGGGCGATCGACGGGGCGTTTCTGATGCCGGTGGAGGACGTGTTCTCGATCTCGGGGCGGGGCACGGTGGTGACGGGCCGGGTGGAGCGCGGGATCGTGAAGGTGGGCGAGGAGCTGGAGATCGTGGGGCTGAAGCCCACGCTCAAGACGGTGTGCACGGGGGTGGAGATGTTCAGGAAGCTGCTGGACGAGGGGCAGGCGGGGGACAACATCGGGGTGCTGTTGCGCGGCACCAAGCGCGAGGAGGTGGAGCGCGGGCAGGTGCTGGCCAAGCCCGCCTCGATCACCCCGCACACGAAGTTCGAGTGCGAGGTGTACGTGCTCTCCAAGGAGGAGGGCGGGCGGCACACGCCGTTCTTCCCGGGGTACCGGCCGCAGTTTTACTTCCGGACCACCGACGTGACGGGCAGCTGCGAGCTCCCGAAGGGCACCGAGATGGTGATGCCGGGGGACAACATCAAGATGGTGGTGACGCTGATTGCGCCCATTGCGATGGAGCAGGGGCTGCGCTTTGCCATCCGCGAGGGCGGCAAGACCGTCGGCGCAGGCGTCGTCGCCAAGGTCATCGAGTGAAGGCGAGATTTGCACAGGCCAATAGCTCAACTGGCAGAGCGTCGGTCTCCAAAACCGAAGGTTGGGGGTTCGATTCCCTCTTGGCCTGCCAAGAAAACGGCTGAATAGAGGCGGATGGCGGACAAAATCAAGGTTGCGATAGCGGTGCTGCTGCTGCTGGCGGGCATCGCGGGCTTCTATTACCTGTCGGAGAGCCCGACGCTGCTGCGCGTGGCGAGCGTGCTCGCGGGCATCGCGGCGGCCTCCGCAGTGGGCTGGACGACGGCGCCGGGCAAGGAGTTCTTCGTGTTCGCGCAGGAGGCGGTGGTCGAGACGAAGAAGGTGGTGTGGCCCACGCGCAAGGAGTCGCTGCAGACCGCCGCCGCCGTTTTCGGCTTCGTGGTGGCGATGGCGGTGTTCCTCTGGATCACCGACAAGAGCCTCGAATACGTGATGTACGACCTGATTCTCGGATGGAAAAAGTAGCTATGACCGCCAATGCGGGCAAACGCTGGTACGTGGTTCACGCCTACTCCGGCTTCGAGAAATCGGTGCAGCGCACGCTGCTCGATCGCATTCAGCGGGCGGGGATGCAGGAGAAGTTCGGCAAGATCCTGGTTCCGACCGAGGAAGTCGTCGAGATGAAAGGCGGGCAGAAGAACATTTCCGAGCGCAAGTTCTTTCCCGGCTACGTCCTGGTGGAAATGGACATGAGCGACGACGCCTGGCACCTGGTGAAGAACACGCCCAAGGTCACGGGATTCGTCGGGGGCGCGCACGGCAGGAAGCCTCCGCCGATCAGTGAAAAGGAAGTGAAGAACATCCTGCAGCAGATGCAGGAGGGCGTGGAAAAGCCCAAACCCAAGGTTCTGTTCGAGATCGGCGAGGCAGTGCGGGTGAGGGAAGGTCCGTTCACCGACTTCCACGGCACGGTCGAGGACGTGAACTACGACAAGTCTAAGCTGCGCGTGTCGGTGACGATCTTCGGCCGCGCGACGCCGGTGGAGCTCGAGTTCGGGCAGGTGGAGAAAGCCTAAGCATGGTGATGGCAAATCGGGGAGAGACACGCGATTTCGGAGCGCGGTTCAGTCGCGCAGAGTCGTACAGGTCTCGTCTGGACCCGTCTCAATAGGAGCAGATCGTGGCGAAGAAAGCAGTCGGATTCATCAAGCTGCAGGTGCCCGCGGGCAAGGCGAACCCCAGCCCGCCGGTAGGGCCGGCGCTGGGGCAGCGCGGCCTCAATATCATGGAATTCTGCAAGGCGTTCAACGCCCAGACGCAGAAGGTCGAGCCGGGCCTGATGCTGCCGGTGGTGATCACCGCCTACCAGGACAAGAGCTTCAGCTTCGTGATCAAGACCCCGCCCGCCACCGTTCTCATCAAGAAAGCGGCAGGAATCGAGTCGGGCAGCAAGACCCCGCATACCGACAAGGTCGGCACGATTACCCGCGCCCAGGCCGAGGAGATCGCGAAGATCAAGACGCCCGATCTCACCGCGGCGGACCTCGACGCCGCGGTGCGCACGATCGCCGGCAGCGCGCGCTCGATGGGCGTCATCGTGGAGGGCGTGAAATGAGCAAGCTCCCGAAACGCAAACAGGCGTGGGCGAAGCTGCGCGAGCACAACAAGAATTACGCGCTGATCGACGCCTTGAAGATCATCAAGCAGACGGCGACCGCCAAATTCGACGAGGCAGTCGACGTGGCGATCAATCTGGGGATCGACACGAAGAAATCCGACCAGACCGTGCGCGGCTCGCTGGTGCTGCCGGCCGGAACCGGAAAGAAGGTGCGGATCGCGGTATTCGCGCAAGGCGACAAGGTCAAAGCGGCGAAGGACGCGGGCGCCGATATCGTCGGCATGGAAGACCTCGCCGAGAGCATCAAGGGGGGAAAGCTCGATTTCGACGTCGTCATCGCCAGCCCGGACACGATGCGGGTCGTCGGACAGCTCGGCCAGATCCTGGGGCCGCGCGGACTGATGCCCAATCCGAAGGTCGGCACGGTGACCCCGGACGTGGCGGCGGCGGTGAGGAACGCGCGCGCCGGCCAGGTGCAGTACCGCGCGGACAAGTCGGGGATCGTTCAGTGCTCGATCGGGCGCGCGTCCTTCACGCCGGAGCAGCTGCGCGACAACCTGGTGGCGCTCGTCGACGCGGTGAACAAGTCGAAGCCCTCCAACGTGAAGGGCATCTACCTGCGCAAGGTGTCGGTCTCCTCGACCATGGGGCCCGGCGTGCGCGTGGACGTGGGGGGTTTTGGCGGCGGCGCGGGCGCGCCGCATTGATATGGACGACAGCACTTTGGGCCATCGCACGGCTCGCACGGCGTGCGGCGGGTTATCAAAGACCGTAGGAACCGAGAGGTTTAATCGGCGGGAGCAATGCTCGAACGATCCTTCCGTCCTACGCAGATGGCGAACCCCATACAGGATTTTCCTGAATGCAAGGTCGCCGTGGGTGCCGCAGGTCCTCGCGACTCGCGGCTTTTGACAAATTGGAGGTAGACCTTGGGTCTCGATCTTGACAAGAAAAAGGCGGTAGTCGCCGAAGTCTCCGCGCAACTGGCGAAGGCGAAGGCGATCGTCGTCGCCGAGTACCGCGGTCTGGAAGTGGGTCGCATGACCGAGCTGCGCGCGAAGGCGCGCAAATCGGGCGTGTACCTGCGCGTCCTCAAGAACACCCTTGCGCGCCGCGCCGTCGAAGGCACGCCGTTCGCCGGGCTGTCCCAGCACATGAAGGGACCGCTCATGTACGGCATCTCGCCCGACGCGGTGGCGACCGCCAAGGTGCTCAACGAGTTCGCCAAGGCGAACGAGAAGCTCGTCATCCGCGCCGGCGCCATGGAGAACGCGGTGATTTCCGCCAAGGAAGTCACTGCGCTTGCCGCGATGCCGTCGCGCGAGGAGCTGCTCGCGAAACTGCTGGCCACGATGCAGGCCCCCATCGCGCAGTTCGTGCGCACGCTGAACGAGGTGCCGTCGCGCTTTGTGCGCACCCTCGCGGCGGTCCGCGACAAGCGGCAGGCGACGGGCGTCTGAGCGCGTCACTTCCCTACCGATTTGAGAAGAAACACTGAAATTCAGGAGAAAACGAAATGGCGGTAGCAAAAGCTGAAATCCTAGACGCAATTTCCAACATGTCGGTGCTGGAGCTTTCCAACCTGATCAAGGATCTCGAAGAGAAATTCGGCGTTTCCGCAGCTGCCGCGACCGTTGCGGTAGCTGCCCCGGTCGGCGGCGGCGGCGCCGCTGCGGCCGCGGAGGAGAAGACGGAATTCACGGTGACGCTCACCGCTTTCGGCGAGAACAAAGTCAATGTGATAAAGGCGGTCCGCGAAGTCACGGGTCTGGGCCTCAAGGAGGCGAAGGATCTGGTCGACGGCGCGCCCAAGCCCGTCAAGGAAGGTGTTTCGAAGGCCGACGCCGAGGCGATCGTCAAGAAGCTGATCGACGCCGGCGCCAAGGCGGAAATCAAGTAGGTGATTCCCGCACGAAAGCCGGCGGAGGCGGTTCCTGACCGCGTGCCGCCGGCCGATTTACCCGTCAAAAAGACGGCTTTGAAAGCGCAGGCGGAAGCGGGCGGAACCTCGGGGTTCGCCGGCTGTCACCTGTCCTCTGGCTTCGACACGGAGTATCCATGACCACTGCGGCAACCTATTCCTCCACCGAGAAAAAGCGCATCCGCAAGAGCTTCGCCAAGCGCGCAAGCGTGCTGAACGTGCCCTTTCTCCTGGCGACGCAGCTAGAGTCGTACACGGCTTTCCTTCAGGCGTCGGTCGCAGCCGAAAGGCGCAAGAACGAGGGTCTGCAGGCGGCGTTCACCTCGATTTTCCCGATCTCGAGTCACTCGGGCAACGCGCGACTGGAGTTCGTGAGCTATCAGCTCGGCGAGCCGCCCTTCGATGTCAAGGAGTGCCAGCAGCGGGGGCTCACGTACGCGAGTCCGCTGCGGGCCAAGGTGCGCCTCACCATCATGGACAAGGAGGCCGCCAAGCCGACGATCAAGGAAGTCAAGGAGCAGGAAGTCTACATGGGCGAGATTCCGCTCATGACCCTCACGGGCTCGTTCATCATCAACGGCACCGAGCGCGTCATCGTCAGCCAGCTGCATCGTTCGCCGGGCGTGTTCTTCGAGCACGACCGCGGCAAGACGCACTCCTCGGGCAAGCTCCTTTTTTCTGCGCGGATCATCCCCTACCGGGGCTCGTGGCTGGATTTCGAGTACGACCCCAAGGACTACCTCTACTTCCGCGTAGACCGCAGGCGCAAGATGCCGGTGACGATCCTGCTCAAGGCGATCGGCATGAGCCCGGAGCAGATCCTCTCGGCGTTCTACGACTTCGATACCTTTCAGCTTTCCAAGAACGGCAACCAGTTCGAGCTCGTCCCCGAGCGCCTGCGTGGCGAGGTGGCGCGCTTCGACTTCGTCGACAAGTCGGGAAAGCCGATCGTGCAGAAGGACAAGCGCATCACCAGCAAGCACATTCGCGACCTGGAAACGGCGGGCATCAAGCGCATGGCCGTGCCCAACGAGTTCCTCATCGGGCGAACACTCGCGCACAATGTCGTCAACAAGGAAACCGGGGAGATTCTGGCCAGCGCCAACGACGAGATCACCGATGTCTTGCTCGCAAAGCTTGGCGAAGCGGGGGTCGAGACGATCAAGACCGTCTACACGAACGACCTCGACCAGGGAGCTTACATAGCGCAGACCCTGAAGATCGACGAAACGGCCGATCAGACCGCCGCGCGCGTCGCCATCTATCGCATGATGCGTCCCGGCGAGCCGCCGACCGAGGACGCCGTGGAGACGCTGTTCAATGGCCTGTTCTACTCGGAAGACCGCTACGATCTCTCGGCGGTCGGGCGGATGAAATTCAACCGGCGCGCATACCCCGAGAAAATCGAGGACAAGGCGCCGGCGTGGCTGCGCCGCTTCTACGCCCGGGTCGGGCAGCAGGGAGCCCAGGGACCCAGCACCCTCTCGCACGACGACGTGCTCGCAGTGGTCGGGATCCTGGTCGAGTTGCGCAACGGTCGCGGCGAGATCGATGACATCGACCACCTGGGGAACCGGCGCGTGCGCTCGGTGGGCGAGCTCGCCGAGAACCAGTTCCGCGCCGGCCTGGTGCGCGTCGAGCGCGCAGTAAAGGAAAGGCTCTCGCAGGCGGAATCCGAGAATCTCATGCCGCACGACCTGATCAACGCCAAGCCGATCTCGGCGGCGATCAAGGAGTTCTTCGGCTCGAGCCAGCTCTCGCAGTTCATGGACCAGACCAATCCGCTGTCGGAGATCACGCACAAGCGGCGCGTCTCGGCCCTGGGGCCGGGCGGCCTCACTCGCGAGCGCGCGGGCTTCGAGGTGCGCGACGTGCACCCGACGCACTATGGACGCGTCTGTCCGATCGAAACGCCGGAAGGCCCGAACATCGGGCTCATCAACTCGCTCGCCCTGTACGCGCGCACCAACCTGTACGGGTTTCTGGAAACGCCCTACCGCAAGGTCGTCAACGGCAAGGTGACCAACGAAATCGATTTCCTGTCCGCGATCGAGGAAGGCAACTTCGTGGTCGCGCAGGCGAATGCGCAGATAGACAAGAACGGCAAGCTCGTCGACGGCCTGGTGTCGTGCCGCTTCAAGAACGAGTTTACGCTCGCGACCGCGGACCGCGTCCAGTACATGGACGTCGCGCCCTCGCAGATCGTATCGGTGGCTGCGTCGCTGATTCCGTTCCTGGAGCACGATGACGCCAACCGCGCGCTGATGGGCTCCAACATGCAGCGCCAGGCGGTGCCCTGCCTGCGGCCGGAGAAGCCGCTCGTCGGCACCGGGATCGAGCGCACGGTCGCGGTCGACTCGGGCACGGCGGTGCAGGCGCTGCGCGGCGGCGTGGTCGACTACGTCGACGCGAGCCGTATCGTGGTGCGCGTCAACGACGACGAAACCGTTCCCGGGGACGTCGGCGTGGATATCTACAATCTGGTGAAGTACACGCGCTCCAACCAGAACACCAACATCAACCAGACGCCGCTGGTGAAGCCCGGCGAGCGCATCGCCAAGGGCGACGTTGTCGCCGACGGCGCTTCCACCGACATGGGCGAGCTCGCACTGGGCCAGAACATGCTGGTCGCGTTCATGCCCTGGAACGGTTTCAATTTCGAGGACTCGATCCTGATCTCGGAGCGCGTGGTCGCGGACGACCGCTACACCTCGATCCATATCGAGGAGCTGACGGTGGTCGCGCGGGACACCAAGCTCGGTCCGGAGGAAATCACGCGCGACATCTCCAACCTCTCCGAGGCGCAGCTCTCCAGGCTTGACGAGTCCGGTATCGTATACATCGGTGCGGAAGTCGAGGCGGGGGACGTGCTGGTGGGCAAGGTGACGCCGAAGGGCGAGACCCAGCTCACCCCGGAGGAGAAGCTGCTGCGCGCCATTTTCGGCGAGAAGGCTTCCGACGTCAAGGACACGTCGCTGCGGGTTCCCTCGGGTATCTCGGGAACGGTGATCGACGTGCAGGTGTTCACGCGCGAAGGCATAGAGCGCGACAAGCGCGCCGCGCAGATCATCGACGAGGAGCTCAAGCGCTACAAGAAGGACCTGGCCGACCAGCTGCGCATCGTCGAGAGCGATGCATTCGAGCGCATCGAGCGCCTGCTCATCGGCAAGACAGCGAACAAGGGGCCGAAGAAGCTCGCCAGGGGCACCAAGATCGCGAAGGCCTATCTGGACGGCGTGGAGCGCCACGACTGGTTCGAAATCAGCCTGGCGAACGAGGATGCGGCACAGCAGCTCGAGGGCCTGAAGGAAAGCCTCGCCCAGACCCGGGTGAGATTCGACGCGGCGTTCGAGGCGAAGAAGAAGAAACTCACCCAGGGCGACGAGCTGCCGCCGGGCGTGCAGAAGATGGTGAAGGTATACGTGGCGGTGAAGCGGCGTCTGCAGCCGGGCGACAAGATGGCAGGCCGCCACGGGAACAAGGGCGTGATCTCCAAGATCGTGCCGGTCGAGGACATGCCCTGCATGGCCGACGGAACGCCGGTCGACCTGGTGCTCAATCCCCTGGGCGTGCCCTCGCGAATGAACGTCGGGCAGATCCTCGAGACCCACCTGGGGTGGGCGGCGCAAGGGCTCGGCGTGAAGATCGGTGAGATGCTCAAGGCGGGCTCGAAGAGCGCCGAGGTGCGCAAGTTCCTCAACCGGATTTACGGCCAGGGCGGCAAGCCAGAGGACATCGGCGGGCTCTCCGACGACGACGTGATGATTCTGGCGGAAAACCTGAGGGAGGGCGTGCCCTTCGCAACGCCCGTGTTCGACGGTGCTTCCGAGAGCGAGATCAAGGAAATGCTCGAGGCCGCAGGCCTGCCGCGCACGGGACAGGTGACCCTGCACGACGGCCGGACGGGGGACCCCTTCGATCGGCAGGTGACGGTCGGCTTCATGCACATGCTGAAGCTCCACCATCTGGTGGATGACAAGATGCACGCGCGCTCGACGGGGCCGTACAGCCTCGTCACCCAGCAGCCGCTCGGGGGCAAGGCGCAGTTCGGCGGCCAGCGCTTCGGCGAGATGGAAGTGTGGGCCCTCGAGGCCTACGGGGCGTCGTACACCCTGCAGGAGATGCTCACGGTCAAGTCCGACGACATCAACGGCCGCACCAAGGTCTACGAGAACATCGTCAAGGGCGACCACAAGATCGACGCCGGCATGCCGGAGTCCTTCAACGTGCTGGTGAAAGAGATCCGGTCCTTGGGTATCGACATCGACCTGGAACGTTTTTGAATTGGGTGAAATTCATTTCACTTGAACGCCATACCGGAGTAACGCGATGAAAGCATTGCTCGATTTGTTCAAGCAGGTCACGCAGGAAGAAGAGTTCGACGCGATCAAGATCGGGATCGCCTCGCCGGAGAAGATCCGCTCGTGGTCCTACGGCGAAGTAAAGAAGCCCGAGACGATCAACTACCGCACCTTCAAGCCCGAGCCGGGCGGCCTCTTCTGCCAGAAGATTGTCGGCCCGGTCCGCGACTATGAGTGCGCCTGCGGCAAGTACACGCGCATCAAGTACAAGGACGTGGTTTGCGACCGCTGCGGCGTCGAGGTCACCGTCGCCCGCGTCCGCCGCGAGCGCATGGGCCACATCGAGCTCGCCGTTCCCGTCGCCCACATCTGGTTCCTCAAGTCGATGCCCAGCCGGCTCGGCCTGCTCCTCGACATGACCGCCC
>DASSJA010000266.1:0-4110 GCA_035691445.1 Burkholderiales bacterium
TCGAAGCAGGCGGACAACCTGATCTACCGCGGCCTGGCGGATCTGCGCGGATGCCTGGGGAAGGCGGGGGTGGGGAGATGACGGACAGATGCGACGACACCGGGCCGATGTCTGGGCAGGCGCCCATGGGCGATCATGCGAGGAGAAGCGGGCGCCACGAACTTGCAGACCTGCGCCGTGCCTTCGCGCATGGCCCCGTGACCGCGCCGCGTCCGGAGATCTGCCCGTCTCCTGAGACGCTCTGGTCCGCGTTTCACGGTGAGCTTTCTCCGGCCGAGGTCCGACAGATAGTGGACCACACGGCGGTCTGCCCGGCGTGCGCCGAGGATTGGCGGCTGGCCCTGCAGATGGAATCTGCTGCGGACGAAGATGAAGAGGAAGAGCCGGCACCGGCACCGACACCGGCTCGCGACAGTTATTTCGGTCGCCTGCGCGCCGTGGTGGTCGCACCCCTGGCCGCCCTTGCAGCCACGATCCTGATAGCGATCGGCGCACAGTGGGGCATCTGGCAGTCGGCGCTCGTCACTCGTGGCGCCCATGATGCCGGCATCTCCATGGTATCGCGCCCCGCGCTGCCGCGGAACAATTTCCGGTTGTGCTGGTCCCCCCTGCCAACGGCCGTGTCGTACGACCTCACCGTCGACACCCCTGAACCGATCGACATCACGGGGCTCAAGGCGTCGTGCTATTCAGTGCCACCGAGCGCGCTCGAGGGGCTACCCGCCGAATCTGAGCTTCGGTGGCGAGTAGAGGCCTTTCTCTCAACGGGCCGGCGGGTAAGCTCGATCACTTTCCGTTCGAGGTTGCGGTGAGCGGAGGTCAGATTCATCCACTGTTAGCTCTCCCGCAGCTCACAGCCCAAATTCGCCTGCATCAGCCGTCCAAAAGACGGGAAGAACGAAGGTGAGGAGATCCTCCTCTTACAATCGTCCTTACATGCGGGGAGCTGGGCGGTTTCCCAAAATGAGGGATGTGGTCGCAGCAATCGGGGATTGCGGGTGGCTTAACGTCCAATGGCAGAAAGGAAATGATCATGCACGATTTTTCGGTTGTTCCGAAGGAGGGAGGCGTCGACGTCCCGCTTGCGCACAAACCGCAGACGGTTCCTCAACACCCGTCGAAGAAGGTGAAGTACCAGATCTCTTTTTCCGTGGCTGTGAGCCGGACGGTAGCACCTCCGGATTACCCACCTCCTACCCCTACGAAGTAAGGAAATCTTATGGGCGGGCGGCGAGCGAGCCGTCCGCCCCAGCCACAAGTGGCTGGCTTCAATCGGCCTGGCGCCGTTTCCTTCGACATGCGTTTCGTTGCGGCGTAATCGCTTCCTCTTTCCACATTCTCTCTATCTGCCCAAGCACCGCCGCCGAGGCTTCGAGATTCGCGGCTTGCGACCTCCGCCTGACGGAGAGGCCGGAAGCGGAGGCTACGGCCCGCTGCTTCTATGAGCTCGCTGACACGCCGGAATCGTCGGGCCCCGCTCAGCAGCGCATGGCGGCGGTGCTGAAGTCGCGGCCCAGTGCGGGCTGGTTCGCTTTCTACCTAGGAACCCTTGCCGGCCAAGACTGGCGGCGCGCCGAGGCTTTCTATGAGAAGGCAGTGGCAGCCTTCCAGCGGCAGCATGAGGCGAGTGGCGAGATTCAAGCCATTTACAGTCTCCACTATTCGCTTTATCAAATAGGCAGGCTCAATGAGGCCGAACAATACGTGAGGCGCGCACGGGAGGTTGCCGAGGCCTCCGGCCAAAGCTCGCTGCTCGGCTGGAGCCTGCTCTTGCAAGCTCGGCACCTGATATTCCTCGACCAAGACTTCGACCGCTCCTATCATCTTTTGAGTCAAGCCCAAGCGATCGCAGGGCCGAATGCAGCGTCTCAGTTCCGCCAAGAATGCCTAATCTATCGAGCGAATGTAAGCGTCGAGCTGGGCCGTTTCGCGGAGGCTCGTGACGACTTCAATCGGGCCGCCGACCTTGCCAAAGCTTCGGGAGACCTGGGCGACATGGCCAGCGCGAGATATGGCGTGGCCCGTGCTCTTGTCGAAGAGCTGTCCGAGGCGCCCGACGAGCGGGGGTGGCAGATCGTCAAGGAGGCAGCGCTGGCGAGTCGACAGGCCGCATGGGCGGCAAAGAGTCGAAATGTCGAGGCCAAAGCCGAATGGATTCTCGCCATGCTGACAAGCGGAAAGGAGATGCAAGATCACCTATCTCGCTGCGTTCAAGTCGCATCGAGCATGCGCGAGCAAGGCTATTGCCGCAATGCGCTCGCCAGGCGCCTGACGACCCTGGATCCCGCTGCGGCACAGCGCGTCATCGATGATGCCCTCCAGATCGCCAGGAAGGCGGGAGACCCGCTCGCCATGGCGTACTCTCTCCGCGAGCAGATGCGGATCAGTTGGGCGGAAGACTCTCCTGACCGCGCGTTCTTGGCTTCTCAATCAGTTCTCGAGCAGATCGAGTCCATCCGTGACTTGCAAAAGGATCTCGATAGCCAAGCGGGATGGTTCTCGACATGGGCGGAAGATTATTACTGGCTTTCGGGCCGTCTGTTCGAGGCCAGTCGTTCCAGCGGTCGTGCCGAGGACCTCGATCGAGCTTTCCAGGTGATCGAACGCTTGCGCGCGCGAAGCCTGCTCGATGCTCTGCGGGCAGTCAGTGCGTCGACGTCGCTCACTAGACCTGCCCCGCCGAAGTTCGCCACCCTCGGCGACGTGCAGAGCGCGCTCGCCGCCGATGAGGCCCTGCTGTCTTTCCAGGTAGCTCCCTGGAAGGATTGGACTGCGGACTTCGGCGGCGGGTCGTGGATCGTCGTCGTCACCCGCCATTCGGCAGCGGCCTATCCCCTGATCGATCGCATGAAGCTGCGCGCGAAGGTCAAACTCTTTAGCGGCGATTTTGAGTCGCGTGACGGCGCGGAAGCTGAGACCGCTGTTCAGCTCTACCGAGAGCTGCTCGGACGAGCTCTCGCGGATCTTCCGCGCGGCGTCTCGCGGCTGGTCATCATTCCTGACGATTCGCTCTATCAGCTACCGTTCGCGGCGCTCCGGCAAAGTCCACGAGAGGCCCCGCTCGGCGCTCTGTACCAGATTTCGCAGGTGCCATCCGCAACCCTATGGCTCCTTTGGAAGAACCAGCAACCCGTCGCCGCGCGGGTGCCGGCTCTCGTTTTCGCCGACCCGGCTCTCCCCACGACCGGCGAAGCCGATACAGAGAGTGCCTACCCGGTTGAGCGCCGTGACAGCTCTCTCGATCCGCCTTTCCTGCCTCGCCTGCAGCGCGGCCGCGAGGAGGGCGAGGAAGTGGTCGACACGCTGAGGGGTGGGAGCATCCTCCGCGTGGGGAAAGACGCCTCATTGGCCTACCTCCGCCAGGTTGAACTTCAGCGCTTCGCAATCATCCATTTCGCCACGCATGCGCTCGTGGATGAGCGCAATCCCGAACGCTCGGCGATCGTGCTCGCGTCTCCGTTAAGCCTGAATGCCGGCCTGTTGACCGCCAGCGAAATCGGAACGCTGCGACTGAACGGGGTTCTCGCGGTGCTCTCCTCCTGTCAAACTGCCTCGGGTGCCGTGCTGCGAGGCGAAGGCGTGATGAGCCTCGCGCGAGCGTTTTTTCAGGCACGCGCCCGCACCGTGGTCGGAAGCCTCTGGTCAGTGCGAGACAACGAAGCACAAGAATTCTCCGAACGTCTATATCACTACCTGGAAGTCGGCCTTTCGGTCTCGGCGGCGCTCCGAGCCGCGCAGCGCGATCGCATCGCCGCCCATATGCCGGCAGCGGCCTGGGCCGGGGTCGTGGTCTTGGGAGATGGAGACTTGGTGCCGCTGCCCGGTGGCCGGAAACCCAGAACTCTCATGCCCGGGGCAGCGACAGTGGCCGCCGCGCTCGCCGGAATCGCCGCCGCACTTCTCTTCGGCTGGCGATGGCTTCGCGCGCGGTAGCACACGCGCCCCGCCTCACCCGAACCGCGCCCGCGACGCCATCGCCGCGCCGGCCACCGCGAGGGCGTAGAGCGCGAGCCCCCAGCGCCAGGCGCGGGCCGGGAGGGCCGGGGTGGCGAGCGCGTCGGCGGCAGCGCACAACGGCGCCCGGAGGGCGCGGATGGCGAGGGCGGTCGC
>DASSJA010000267.1:0-5155 GCA_035691445.1 Burkholderiales bacterium
GGTCGTAGTCACGCTCTTGGCGCTGGGCCTGATCAGTTTTCGCTACCCGCCCGCCGCGCGAGGGGAATGGCTGGACTATTTCCGTTACTTTGCCGTCTTTTGGGTAGTGCTAACGTTACCCTGGACTGAAAAACAAATCCGTATCTTGTGGCTGGTGTTGGCAGCATCATTGTTAGTGGGTTTGGCGGACGCCGTTATACAGTATTTCTATCTCGGGCAGAGACACTTTTTCCCCGAGTTGCGCGCAGTCGGACACGTCCATCCCAGCTCGATGTACATCGGTACTGCGGCCGTCGCACTTGCCACGGCTGGTCTAGCGGCACCCGGAAAACAGCGCTGGTTCTTGATGGTCAGTGCGCTCGCGTGCTGGTTTTCCCTGCTTTTTGGCGAAGGCCGGGGAAATTTTGTTGGCGGGCTAGCCGCCATTCTGGTCTGCCTGTTTCTGGGCTATCACCATTTCCGCCGTCAGCAGGCCATGGCATTGCTCCTGCTCGTGGCGACAGTTGCACTGCCCTTGGTCAGTAACGCGCGTATCGTGCAAAAAAGCGAGAGAAATGCAGCAAACGGCGATTTTTTCGGCGGACGAATTCCGATTTGGAAAGATGCCTATGCGATCTGGCTGAGCGCGCCTCTGCTCGGTGTCGGACCGGGCGAAATGCATAACGTCAGCGACTCGCAACTCAGCACGATGCGGCGGGCCGCTGGCCTACCGGAAAGCGAGGCTGAACGAGGGCGGAAGCGCTATTGGGAGGCACACAACCTGTATCTCACCCGGCTCGTGTCCCATGGAGTCGTGGGGCTTGCGCTGTTGCTGGCTTGGTTGGGCCTTTGGGCGGTAGCCCTGTGGAAACGGCGACCCCGCGACGGAACCTCGCTTTACCAACGTGCCCTGTGGTCGGGTTCCGCCGGTGCATTCACCATTACCGTCGTGATTGGAACGGTCAACCCTACATTGCACCATGGGCCTGCCTTGCTGGCGATGTTGCTCTATGCATTGTGGCTCAACCAGAAAGATTCTCCTTCAACCAATCGCGAGTGAGGCGCAGCCCTTCATGAAATCCAACCCGCACCTTCCAGCCCGTATGTTCTTGTAATTTTTTCGAATCCAGTACGTTCGTCTTGACATCGAAAACGCGCTCGGGAAGGTGATCCACCCGAAGCTTAAAGCCCGCGTCCTCCATCAGAGGCGACATGATGTCAATCACTTCCATATTCGAAAGTCCGGTTCCCGATCCGAGATTGTAGGTCTCGGACAGCCGTCCGCGCTCCAAGGCACTGATGATCCCTGCCGCGACGTCGCTGACGTATACGTAGTCGCGAACGGTACCTCTTTGACCGAATACCTGGACGGCTTGCCCGCGCATGGCAGAGGCCATTGCGGTGGAAATAAATCCCTGGCCGACAAATGGCTGCTGCCCCGCCCCGAACGCATTCGCGGGGCGTATGCAAACGAACTTCAAACCATGCGTCACTGCGTGCAGATGCGCATAGTTCTCCAAGGTCAGCTTGGTAACTCCATAGGGAGAGATGGGTTTGGTGGGGTGATCCTCCGGAATGGGCAGGGTTACGGCTTCGCCGTATACCGTTCCGCCCGAAGACACCAGCACCAGCTTTCCGCCTCTGGCGGCCACCTCGGAAAATAGCTGCACCGTCGGCGGCAGGTTTTGCAGCAAATCTGCCAGGGGATTTTCAAAGGAAGTATTGGGAACGGTGGTATAGGCCAGATGAACCACTTCCTGATGGTGTTCAAGCAAATCACCGATCAGGTCGATCTGACCGAAGTCTCCTGAAATATAAGAAACTTCCCGCGGTAATCCACGTACGCGGCCTCTCCTTCCCAGCACCGTGACGCGCCGCCCTGCAGCAAGCAGCCCCGGAATCAGATGAGTCCCAATGTAGCCGGCGCCGCCGATGACCAACGTGCTAGTCGGCATTATCCGGTCGCTGGCCGAAACTCGGGTACCTGGCGGGCCAGCTCCTGCCTGACCTCTTCGTCGCGGGGCCAGTGCGCCTGCGAAAGCCAGGCCTCGACTCCGGCGAGCCATTCCTCGCTCAGTGCCGTCTCGGCCTTGGCAATTCGCAGCTTCGGATGCGGCGTAGGGAGCGTGCGCTCGCGATCCGAGAGCAATTCCTCGTAGAGTTTTTCGCCGGGCCGCAGACCGGTGATCTCGATCCTGATATCCTCCTCGCTGAACCCCGAGAGCCGGATCATGTCGCGCGCGAGATCGATGATTCTGACTGGCTCACCCATTTCCATGACGAAGATTTCCCCGCCTTGGCCCATCCATCCGGCCTGCAGGACCAGCTGTGCGGCCTCGGGAATGGACATGAAGTAGCGCGTCACTTCCGGGTGGGTCACCGTCAGCGGGCCGCCGCGAGCAATCTGCTCGCGGAACTTGGGAATCACGCTGCCCGTGCTGCCGAACACGTTTCCGAAGCGGACCACGACAAAACGCGTCTCGCCGGAGCGCTGCAGCGCCTGACAGACTTGCTCGGACAGGCGTTTCGTCGCGCCCATGACGTTGGTCGGGTTGACCGCCTTGTCGGTCGAGATAAGCACGAATTTTCCCACGCCGTGATCGCGCGCGACTTTCGCCAGGCGCAGTGTCCCGAGCACGTTGTTTTGCGCCGCCTCCCACGCGTTTTCGACTTCCATGAGCGGCACGTGCTTGTAGGCGGCCGCGTGGAAAACCACTTCCGGTCTGAAACGCGAGAAAACCGCCTCCAGGCGACAGGGATTGCGCACGTCTCCGATGATGGACGTGACGGCCGGCTTGTACTTCGCCGTCAGGAATTCCTGCTCGATACAGTACAAGGCGTACTCATTCAGTTCGAACAGAACGACGCGCTCTGGCTTGAATTTGCCGATCTGGCGGGCAAGCTCGGACCCGATGGAGCCGCCGGCCCCGGTGACCATCACGACCTTGCCCGCCAGAAGCTGGTGCAGACCCGCGTCGTCGAGCACCACCTGGTCGCGTCCAAGCAGGTCCTCGAGCTCGATGCGACGGATCTGCGAAACGGTGACCTTGCCGGAGAGCAGATCGTCATACGAAGGCACGGTAAGGACTGTCAACCCCGCCTCACTCGCCAGCTCCGCGGCGCGACGGCGCACGCCCGCCGACGCTGCCGGTAGCGACACGATCGCATGGAGAGCGTCCAGTTTCTGCGCCCAGCGGCCTACGTCGCTCAGCCCCCCCAGGACGCGCACGCCCAGCAGGAGCTGTCCGTGCCAGGCGGGATCGTCGTCGAGGATGCCCACCGCGCGCCACTGTCTGGACCGTTCCAATTCCCGCAGGAGGTTCACGGTGATGTCGCCTGCGCCGATCACGAGCACCGGCTCGCCGCTTAGCTGGACGTCGCCATACAGGGCCCGCTCCCGCAAGGCGCGATAGGCGATGCGGCTGCCCGACATGATCGCAGCGAGCAGCATGGGCGCGAGAATGTAAGTCGAGCGCGGTACGTTCGCTCCGGCCCTGAACAAGGCGAGCAGAGCGGGCACCGCGAGCGCCCCGATCAGGCAGGCGAAAGCGATGCGTTTCAGGTCGGGCAGGCTCGCGTAGCGCCAGGTGCCCCGGTACAGGCCGAGCGACCAGAAGACCAGCGCGTGCAGCGACACGGACGCCGCGACCGCCGAGGCGAGCGCTGGAAGAAACGCTTCGGGGATGTCCAGGTTGAAACGCAGCCAGAAGGCGAGCAGCCAGCATGCCGCGGAAGCAAGCACGTCGTGCGCGAAGGCAAGCGCCGCACGGTAGCTGGGCTTAAGCTGATTCAAAGGGCTTGTTTTGGCGGTGCCGCCACGCGGAATCCACCCTCAACGCGAGCAGGGCGTGGAGGGCGACGAGCGCGAGAAGAGCGCACAACTGCAAGTATAGCGGCTCGCGCAGGGCCCAAAGGGCGGTCGCGCCGCAAGCGAGCATCAGGGCGTATTCAGCGAGCGCGGTCTTGCGGTGGCCCCAGCCCATCCTTACCAGTCGCTGGTAGTAGTGCTGGTTGTGCGCCTCCCAGATCCGCTCACCCGAGGCCAGTCGCTTGGCGAGCGTAATCGTTGCGTCGATGATGAAAGGCGCGAACACCGCCGCCGGAAACCAGGACGGCCAGTCGCCGTCGCGCCATCCGGCCAGAGCAAACGCGGCCGCGAGAAAACCGAGAGGGACGGAGCCCGCGTCGCCCATGAAGAGCCGCGCCGGCGGAAAATTGAAGAGCAGGAATGCGCCGCCGGCGGCCGCCACGATCGCGCAGTCGATCGCCAGCGCCGCATCGCCGCTCATCCAGGCGCCGGTTCCGAGAAAAGAAAAACCCAGCAACGTCATGCCGCCCGCGAGGCCGTCGGCCCCGTCCATGAAGTTGTACAGATTCGTCATCCAGAGGATGACGAGAATCGGCGGAACGAGGAGCGGGAGCGCCATGGCGGGGAGGGTGCCGTACGCGAATCCGGCCGCGGCAGCGACCTGCGCCGAGAGGCGCAGCGCGATCGGCAGGCCGAGCGCGTCGTCGAAATGCGAGAACGCGACGAGCACCGCCGCCGAAAGGACGACCGTGAGCGGGGTCTGCATGAGGGCGAAGCCCGCGAAGACGCCCGCCATCATCGCGATACCGCCCGAGCGCGGCACCGGAAGAACGTGCAGGGAGCGCCGGTTCGGCATGTCGAGCGGCAATCCCTCCCCGGCCTTCAGCATCCAGGCGATGAGCAGAAGAGTCACGAGCGCCGAGGCGATCGGCGAGACGAAGGCGACATCGCGCATCGCCGCTTAGTCCGCTCGAGAGAGCACGGAGCGCATTCTAGCGTGTTCGCTCGCGCCCGCTCGAGCCGCGCTCTGACCTGAACCAGCGGGCCGTCTCGGCGAGTCCCTGGTCGAGCGCGTGGGGCGGGCGCCAATCGAGCAGGCGGAGAGCCCGGGAGGCGTCGACGACGAGATTTCCGGTCAGTCGGCGGATTTCATCCGCGCGACCGACAACCCTTCCGGCCCAGCGCAGAAATTCCGTCGGGAAGGGGACGAGTCGCGCCGGGCGCCCGAGCGCCCGGGCGATGCGCGACGCGAGCTCCGGAGTGGACACGGCCTCCTCGTCGCTCAGGAGAAACGGGCCGTGCGCGGCGGGGTGCTCGACGCAGCGCGTCAGCGCGTCGACCAGATTGCCGAGATAGATCAGGCTGCGC
>DASSJA010000268.1:0-2018 GCA_035691445.1 Burkholderiales bacterium
GCAGCTTTTGGAGGCTATGTTCGCGAATTTTATAGCTAATCTTCTCGTTGCGCAAATCGGTTTCGACCCGCAATCCGGCGCCTTTCAGCCGTTTGGCGAGGTCGACCGCGTAGTCGCGCTGGCGGTCGGTGATCGTCATCACGACCGCCTGGACTGGCGAGAGCCACAGGGGCAGGGCGCCCGCGTAGTGCTCGATCAGGATCCCGATGAAGCGCTCGAGCGACCCGACGATCGCCCGATGCAACATTACCGGCACCTTGCGGGTATCGTCGGCGGCCACGTACTCGGCACCCAGCCGCCCGGGCATCTGGAAGTCGACCTGGATCGTGCCGCATTGCCACGAGCGGCCGAGCGAGTCCTTCAGGTGGTACTCGACCTTCGGTCCGTAGAACGCGCCTTCACCGGGCAGCTCTGTCCATTGGACGCCGCTCGCGCGCAATGCGTCGCGCAGTGCCTGCTCGGCGCGGTTCCAGGTGTCGTCGTCGCCGAGACGCTGCTCGGGCCGCAGCGCGATCTTGATCTCGATGTGGTCGAAGCCGAAGACGCGGTAGACGTCGAGCGCCAGCTGGTTGAACGCTTTAACCTCCGATTCGATCTGCTCCTCGGTGCAGAAGATGTGCGCGTCGTCCTGCGTGAAGCCGCGGACGCGCATGAGCCCGTGCAGCGCGCCCGACGGCTCGTTGCGATGACAGTTGCCGAACTCGCCGTACCGCAGCGGGAGATCACGGTAGCTGCGCAGGTCCGAGTTGAAGACGAGTACGTGGCCGGGACAGTTCATCGGCTTGATCGCGAACTCGCGCTTCTCGGACTCGGTGGTGAACATGTTGTCCTTGAAGTTCTCCCAGTGCCCCGAGCGTTCCCACAGCGAGCGGTCGAGGATCTGCGGGCAGCGGATCTCCTGGTAGCCGTTGTCGCGGTACACGCTACGCATGTACTGCTCGACCTGCTGCCACAGCGCCCAGCCCTTCGGATGCCAGAACACCATGCCGGGCGACTCGTCCTGCAGGTGGAAGAGGTCGAGCTGCTTCGCGAGCTTGCGGTGGTCGCGCTTCTCGGCTTCCTCGATGCGGTGCAGGTACGCGTCGAGGTCGGCTTTGCTCGTCCACGCGGTGCCGTAGATCCTCTGCAGCATCTCGTTCTCCGAATCGCCGCGCCAGTACGCGCCGGCGACCTTCATCAGCTTGAAGACGCCGAGCTTTCCGGTCGACGGCACGTGCGGACCGCGGCAGAGGTCGGTGAACTTGCCTTCGGTGTAGAGCGAGATGTCCTCGTTCGACGGAATCGACGCGATGATCTCGGCCTTGTAGTGCTCGCCGATCGATTCGAAATACTTCACCGCCTCGTCGCGCGGCATGACGCTGCGCGCGACCTTCTGGTCGGCGGCGGCGAGATCCTCCATGCGCTTCTCGATGGCGGCGAGATCCTCGGTGGTGAAGGGCCGCTTGAAGGCGAAATCGTAATAGAAACCGTCCTCGATCACCGGGCCGATGGTGACCTGGGCTTCCGGGAACAACTGCTTCACCGCCTGGGCCAGGAGGTGCGCGGTCGAATGACGGATGACGTCGAGACCCTCGGCATCGCGCTCGGTGATGATGCTCAGGGGCGCGTCGTGATCAATAGTGAACGAGGTGTCCACCACCTTGCCGTCCACCTTGCCGGCGAGAGCCGCCTTGGCGAGGCCTGGACCGATGCTGGCCGCCACTTCGGCGACCGTGACCGGGTGATCGAACTGTCTCTTGGAACCGTCGGGCAGGGTGATGGCGGGCATGCTTCTCTCCTGACAGTGGCGACCCATACCAAAGGCCGCATGTTTCGGGTTTATCCGGACGTCTTAAAACCTGCTTTGCTCGAGACGGTTTTAAGCCGCTCACAAAAACCTGATCGATTTGGTAGGCGCGATTGGACTCGAACCAACGACCCCCACCATGTCAAGGTGGTGCTCTAACCAGCTGAGCTACGCGCCTAAGGGTGTTCGAGAGCGCTGATTGTAGCAGCAAGAACCGCTGCTTTCAGTGCCG
>DASSJA010000269.1:0-16049 GCA_035691445.1 Burkholderiales bacterium
TAGAAAGGGGCCGGTGACCGGCCCCTTTCTCGTATGGAGCAGCCGCTTCGGTCAGCGCAAGCCGGCGCGCTGCTCGATGATGCGCGGAGTGATGAACACCAACAGCTCGGTTTTGGCATCCGAGCGAGAATCGTTGCGGAACAGCACACCAAGCAACGGCAAGTCCCCGAAAAAGGGCACCTTGGTGATGGTGGTTTGCAGTGTCTGAGTGTAAATCCCTCCGATCACTACCGTCCCGCCGTTCTCCACCAGCACCTGGGTTTGAACGTGCTTGGTGTCGATGGCGAAGCCGGCATTCGTGCTCTGGCCCACCGAGTCCTTGTTGATATCCAGATTCATGATGATGTTGCCGTCCGGGGTGATCTGCGGCTTGACCTTGAGCGCGAGGTTCGCCTTGCGGAAGGAAATCGACGTCGCGCCGCTCGAGGTCGCCTGCTGATAGGGCAACTCGGTGCCTTGCTCGATGAGAGCTTCTACGTTGTTTGCGGTCATCACCCGGGGGCTTGAGATGATTTTCCCCTTGCCGTCGGCCTCGAGGGCGGAAAGCTCCAGAGTGAGCGCACCGGTCAGGCGATTGGTGATCAACAAGGCGATCGAGCCGGCCGCGGCCGCATTGCCTACCGGGGCGGCAGGCAGGTTGACGCTCAGATTTTGCGGGGTCTGGGTCGTGATATTTCCCCCGGGCGCAGGAAACAAGTTCGGGAGATCTTCTAGATGCCCGGTCGTCGTCACGGCCACGCCCGACTCGTTGATACCTACAGGGCTCGGGCCGGTGCTGTTGGCGCTCTGGCCTATCGGCCGGGCAACGTTGCCCATCCGCACGCCGAGATTTTTCGAGAAAGTGTCGTTCGCTTCGACGATGCGCGCCTCGATCAGCACTTGCTGCACCGGAACATCGACTTTGCTCAGCAGCTTGCGCACCTCCTCCAGCCGGACGGAGACGTCCTGAACGAACACCTGGTTCGTACGGAGGTCGACCGAAGCGGCGCCCCGCTTGGAAAGAATGCGCTGCTGGGGATCGGCCAGGAGCTTAGCGAACGCGTCGGCTTTGGCGTAGTTGAGCTGGAACGTTTCGGTGCGCAAAGGCTCGAGCTCCGTGATTTGCGCGTTCGATTCCAGGGCGAGCTTTTCCTTCGTGGCGAGCTCGTCGCGCGGCGCGATCCAGATCACGTTCCCGTTCTTGCGCATATCCAGACCGCGGGTCTGAAGGATGATATCGAGCGCCTGGTCCCAGGGCACGTCTTTCAGGCGCAAGGTGAGATTCCCGGCGACGGTGTCGCTGGTGATGATGTTCAGATCGGTGAAGTCGGCGATGACGTTCAGCACGCTTCTCACTTCGACGTTCTGGAAGTTGAGCGATAGCTTCTCGCCGGAGTAGCCGCTGCGCGTCCCCTGCACCAGTTTGTTGGGATCGTACTGGATCGGCTTCACCTCGAGTACGAACTGCGTGTCGGTCTGGTAGGCGTTGTGCTCCCAGAGGCCCTTCGGTTCGATCACCATTCGAACGTTGTCGCCTTGAGGGAAAACGCTGAAGGTCTGCACCGGGGTCGCGAAGTCCACCACGTCGTAGCGCTTGCGCAGGACTTCCGGGACGCTTGTTTTGAGGAAATCGACGATTACCTGCTGACCCTGCTGGCGTATGTCCACTCCGGTCGACGTGTCCGACAGCTCGACAACGATCCGGCCTTCACCGCCGCGTCCGCGCCGGAAATTGACGTCCTGCACCGAGTGCTGCACATCCGACCTGCCTTCCGCAAAACGCGAAGCCCCGGGAGCCGCGGCCTGCGCGGCCCCTGTGGCCGCCAGGGTAATCAGCAGGCTGTTGCCGTCGATCTTGGATTCGTAGGAGACCATGGAGCGCAGGTTGAGCACGAGGCGCGTGCGATCGCCTGCTTGCACGATGTTCATCGAGCGCAGGACGGCCTCGCCGACGTCCTGGCTGTTGCGCCCCAGCCCGTTGGCCGTGTCGGGAAAATCGAACGCTATCCTCGCCGGATTGGCGATGGTGAAGCTGCCCGGGATGGCCTTGATGGGAGTCTTCAACGTTACCCGCACCAGCACCTGGCCGCCGAACTGCGTGACATCGAGATTTTCCACGCTGTTCTGTTGCGCCTGGACGAGCGACACCAGCAGGAACAGGCCTGACGTAGAAATCGCTGCCTGAATGAATCTTCGCACGCGCACATTTTTCATTATTTGCCTCCGCCTTCCTGCAATTGCAAAGTGCTCTGTCGTTCGGTCCAGTCGCCCACCGAATCCTGGATGAGCTCGCGCAGCTGGATTTGGCTATCGCTGATCGCCGTGATGAGGCCGAAATTCTGCCCCATGTAGTTGCCGACCTTGACCCGGTAAAGCCCCGTGTCCGCCTTGACGAGGCCGTAATTCGCGTTCTTTTGCTGCAGCACGCCGACCATCTTCAACGACTCGAGCGGGTAGGCCTCCAGAGGCTCCTTGGGCCGGTTGAGATCGGGCTTGAGTCCGCCGCCGCCGGTTCCGACCGATTTCGTGACCAGCTCGATCTTCGCGCTGCTGAAGGGATCGGGTTGATCGAACGCGGTGTACGGTACCGGTTCGTACGGCTTCACCACCGGCAACGGGGCGATCTTCCCGCGCATGTCCTTAGTCTTCTCTTTCAGTTCGGCCTTCAAATCACCGAACTCCTCGCCGGAGCACGCTGCGAGCAGCAAACCCAGCGCGACGGCGAGGATCGCTCTCATTTCTTGCCCGCCTTGACGCCCTTCGCCGCCCGGGTCTGGGCCGCCACCTCCTCCTCGTCCAGGTAGCGGAAAGTCTTTGCCGTCACGTCCATGACGAGCGTGCCGTCCTTTCCGCTGGTCAGCGCGATGTCGTTGAGCGTGACGATACGCGAAAGCTGCCCGATATCGCTCGCGAACTGCCCCATGTCGTGATAGCTGCCGCTGAGTTTCAGCGTCACCGGAAGCTCAGCGTAGAACTCGCGCTTGGTCTCCGCGGGGGCAGGCTTGAATAGGTCGAACTGCAAGCCTCGTCCGAGCCCGGCCTGGTTGATGTCCACAAGCAGCGCGTCCATTTGTGACCGGTTGGGGAGCTGCCTGAGCAGGGCGCCAAAGGAGCTGTCGATCTCGCGCAGCTGTTGCCGGTAGAGGTCGAGATTGATGGCTTGCTGCTCTTTCGCGACGTACTCATCCTTGAGCTTCGCTTCCTGCTGGCGCCCCGCGTCCAGCGAATCCATCTGCTCCTGCCAGTCGAGGAAGTAACCCAGGACCACTATGCCGATCAGCAGCCCTATCAGCAGCATTGCCTTGGGGAGCGGAGGCCAGGCGCCCGGGTCGCGGGTATTGAGATTCCTGAACTGGTCGAGTAATTTCTTCACCGGAGTTCAGCCTTTGCCCTCGGCCTTGGGCGCGGCTTTGCCCGCCTTGCCGGCCTCTTCGGTCTGAACGCGCTTCAGGCTTACGTTCATGTTGAATTCGGAGACGCGCTTGTTGCTGACGTTCGCCGACTTGATTTCGACCAGTTCTGGATTCTCAAGGTAGGGCGACGCCGCGAAGTTGCGCATCAAGGTGGAAACGCGGGCATTCGATTGCGAATATCCCGTCATGTTGACCTTCAAGCCTGTCTGCTTGATCGACTTGAGATACACGCCGTCGGGCACCTGCTGGACCAGCTCCTGAAGGAGATAGACGGCTTGTGCGCGATCCGCCTGCAGCCGCTCGATAATCTGCTTGCGGGCGAGCAACGCGGCTATTTCTGTCTTGAGCTTCTTGATTTCCTCGATTTCCTTGTCGAGCCGGATGTTTTCCCTCTTCAGGAACTCGTTCCGGTCGCTCTGCACGGAAATGTATCCCGCGATCGTCAAGTGCACCGCGCCCACGATCAAAAGCCCGAGGACGCCTACCATGGCCCCGACCACGCCGAGGTGCTGGCGCTGAGCTTTGCGGCGTGCCGAGCGCCAGGGGAGCAGGTTGACGCGGATCACGGGTCAAATCTCCGCATGGCGAGCCCGCAGGCGACCATCAGGGAAGGCGCGTCTGCGACCAGCTTCTTCAGCGGAACGCGCGGTGAAATCGCCATGCTCGCGAAGGGATTGGCAACCAGGGTATTGATCTGGGTTCGGCTCTGCACCATTTCGTCCAGCGCCGGAATAACGGCCGAGCCGCCGGTCAGGAGCACGTGCTCCACCGAGGTGTACTGGGTCGAAGTGAAGAAAAACTGCATCGCCCGCTGCATCTCCAGAGCCGCGTTCTCCATGAAGGGACGCAGCACCTCGGATTCGTAGTTCTCGGGCAAGCCCCCGGATCGCTTCGCCGCCTCGGCCTCCTCGAGGCTCATGCCGTACACGCGCATGATGTCCTGGGTAAGCTGGCTGCCCCCGAATGCCTGCTCGCGGGTATACACGGTCTGGTCGTTGCGCAGCACCGTGATGTTCATGACGTTGGCGCCCAGATCGACCAGGAAAATGTTCTGGTCCTTGCCCTGCTCGGGGAATTGCTGCTGGATCAGCTCGAACGAGGACTGGATGGCATAGGTCTCGACATCCATGACGATCGCCTTGAGGCCCGAGGCCTCGGCTACCGCGACGCGGTCTTCCACCTTCTCCTTGCGCGAGGCGGCAAGCAGCACTTCGACCTCTTCCGGCCCCGACGGAGACGGGCCCAGTACCTGGAAGTCGAGGTTGACCTCCTCGAGAGCGAACGGGATGTACTGATTGGCCTCGGTTTCTACCTGGACTTCGAGCTCCTCCTCGCGCAGGCCCGCGGGAACGATGATTTTTTTCGTGATTACCGCGGCGGTGGGCAAGGCCATCGCGACGTTTTTCGTCCGCGTTCCCATCCGCTTCCAGCCGCGCTGCACGGCGTCGACCACGGCGTCGAGGTTGGTGATGTTGCCGTCCAGGACCGCGTCCTTGGGCAGCGCTTCGATCGCGTAGCGCTCTACGCGCGGATTTCCCCTGCCGGCGTCGGCGAGCTCCACCAGCTTGACCGAAGACGAAGAGATATCCATCCCGAACAGCGGCGGCGCTTTCGGTTTGAAAATATCCCAATCAATATTGAGCTGCAATCCGGATTTCCCCTTCAGGCGTGCCCGGTTAGGCGCGATTAGTATAATTTACGTTAAATGCTAGCAACAACCCCCCAACCTGTAAAGTAATTATTTCGCGCGCGATATTAACGGTTTAGGGTGAACCTCCTGCTGTTTCAACTATCTATAATGAGCGACCTTTTCGCGGACATCCCCCGAATGCGGCTTCGATGGTTCGCCTTCCCGGTGTTGGCGCTGGCCGGGTTGGGAGTGGCGGGGCTAGCGCTGGCCGGCTTCGTCGTCCTGCTCGCGTATCCGAACCTGCCCTCCATCGAAGCGCTCACCGAGTACCAACCGAAAATCCCGCTGCGGGTCTACACCGCCGACGGCGTGCTGATCGGGGAATTCGGCGAGGAACGCCGATCGCTCGTGAACATCGAGGACGTTCCTCCCCAGATGAAGCAGGCGATACTCGCCGCGGAGGACGAACGCTTCTATCAGCACACCGGGGTCGACTATCACGGGGTGCTGCGGGCAGCCTACTCGAACCTCCTGACCGGAGGCAAGACCCAGGGGGCGTCGACGATCACCATGCAGGTCGCGCGCAATTTTTTCCTCTCCCGAGAAAAAACGCTCACCCGAAAATTGTATGAGGCGCTGCTCGCGTTCAAGATCGAAAACAGTCTGAGCAAGGATCAGATCCTGGAGATCTACATCAACCAGATCTACCTCGGCCAGCGCGCCTACGGATTCGGCGCCGCTGCCCAGGTCTATTTCGGCAAGACGCTTGCCCAGCTGAACCTCGCCGAGATCGCGATGCTCGCTGGTTTGCCCAAGGCTCCATCCTCGTTCAACCCCGTGATCAATCCCAAGCGCGCCAAGCAACGGCAGCTGTACGTGCTGAAGCGCATGCGCGATCTCACCTGGATCGACGATGCGCAGTACGAAGAGGCCCAGGGCACGTCGATCACCGTGAAACGCGAATCGGCCACCGAGTACGAGATCCACGCCGAGTTCGTCGCCGAGATGGTGCGTCAGCTTCTATATGAACGCTATCCCGAGGACGTCTATTCGCGCGGATTTCGGGTCTACACCACCATCACGCGCGCGGACCAGGAGGCAGCGTACGCGGCTCTCCGCCAAGGGCTGCTCGAATATGACCGGCGGCACGGCTATCGCGGTCCGGAGGGCTTTGTCGATATCAAGGACGCGCAGGAGGACGACTACGAGGAGGCGCTGCAGGACCATCCCGACAGCGATGATCTGCTTGCCGCGCTGGTACTGGAAGTGGCTCCGAAACGAGTGAAGGCCTACCGGCGCGGAGGCGAGATCGTCACGGTGTCCGGGGAAGGCCTGCAATTTGCCGAACGCATGCTCGATCCCAGGACCCCCCTCGCCCGAAGGATCCGGCCCGGCGCGATCATTCGTGTGCAGAAGGACGAGAAGGACAATTGGCAAATCGTCCAGCTCCCGGAAGCGGAAGGCGCGTTCATTTCGCTGAACCCGCAGGACGGCGCCGTCCGCTCGCTCGTGGGGGGCTTCGATTTCAACCGGAGCCAGTACAACCACGTGACGCAGGCCTGGCGGCAACCCGGCTCGGGCATCAAGCCCTTCATCTACTCCTCCGCGCTGGAGAAGGGCTTTACGCCGGCCACGGTCATCAATGACGCTCCGGTGGTGGTGGACGCTGCGCTGACCGGCGGCCAAGTCTGGGAGCCGAAGAACTACGACGGCAGATACGAAGGACCCATGAGCATGCGCATGGCGCTCGCGAAGTCCAAAAACATGGTGTCGATCCGCATCCTGCAGGCCATCACCCCGCAGTACGCGCAGGATTACATCACTCGCTTCGGCTTCGATGCCGACCGCCATCCGCCCTACCTGACCATGGCCCTCGGTTCGGGCGCCGCCACGCCGCTGCAGATGGCTCGCGCCTTTTCGGTGTTCGCCACCGGCGGATATCGCACCGAGCCGTACGTGATCCAGAAAATCGTCGACGACCGCGGCAATGTCCTTGCGCAGGCGCAGCCCGCGCGCGCCGGAGACGAGTCGCTGCGGGTGATCGATGCCCGCAATGCCTTCATCATGGACAGCATGATGCACGACGTCATCCGATACGGCACGGCCGCGCGCGCCATGTCGCTGCAGCGGCAGGATCTCGCGGGAAAGACCGGCACCACCAACGACTACGTCGATGCCTGGTTCAGCGGCTACCAGCCTACCCTGGTCGCGATCGCGTGGGTCGGCTTCGATCAGCCGAAGAAGCTCGGCCCCGGGGAAACCGGATCGGTCACCGCCCTGCCGATCTGGATGAACTATATGAGCAAGGCCCTCAAGGGCGTGCCGGAAATGTTTCAGCGCAGCCCCGAAGGCGTCGTGGTCGCCAAGGTCAACGAGAACGGGCTTCAATCCCCGGACGGCAGGCCGGAATTCTTCTTCCGCGAGAACGTACCGGCCGAGCAGGGCCCGGTCGATCCGGGAGTGCGCACCGCGGAAGACGTCCGGAACCAGCTGTTCTAGTCCGCTGTTGCGGCAGACCGCCGGAGAAAGCGCCTATCGCAGGACGATCGCCTTTTTCGACTGCTCGCTCATGAAGCCCGAGAGAGCCGCGAGCAGTTCCCGTCCCCCGCGCGTGTCGACCCAGGTCGATCCGTCGAAGCGGAAATGGTAGCCTCCCGACTTTGCGGCGACCCAGATCTCCTGGGCGGCCGAGTGACGGTTCACGACGATGCGGCTTGCGTCCGCAAACTCAATCTCGAGCACGCCCGACCCTTTGGGCTCAGTGTCGCAGTCCGCTCCGCTTTCTTCTATTGCCGCCGCAATGCGCTCGAGCATCGCATCGGCCAGCCTGTCGAACTCGTTCGGGGTCATCGCCGTGCTAAACTAGCACAAACCATCGGCTTCACCATGCGCCCCGCCGCCGTCGGCCTTATCCTCGTTCTCCTCGCTCTCTCGGCCTGCGGCAACAGAGGCTCGCTGTACCTTCCTCCGCCGGAGAGAAATCCGCAGCAGGATAGTAAATCCGCACCGCGCCAGTGAATTTTTTCTCGTACCAGGGTGGCGCACTGTGCGCGGAGAAAGTGCCTCTCGTCGGAATCGCGAAGGAATTCGGCACGCCGACGTACGTCTATTCGCGCGCGGCGCTCGAGCATGGCTACCGCGAGTTCAGCGAAGCCTGCTCGGGTCGCGATGTCCTCATCTGCTATTCGGTCAAGGCCAACTCCAATCTCGCAGTACTGAACCTGCTCGCGCGACTCGGCTCGGGATTCGACATCGTCTCCGGAGGGGAGCTCGCGCGCGTGCTCGCCGCAGGAGGCAGCGCCGCCAAAACCGTTTTTTCCGGCGTCGGCAAGAGCGCAGCGGAGCTGCGCCTGGCCCTCGAGGCGGGCGTCTTGTGCTTCAACGTCGAATCCGAGGGCGAGCTGGACCGGCTTGCCGCAGTCGCCGCGGAAGCGGGCAAGATCGCCCCGGTCTCGCTACGAATAAACCCGGACGTGGACCCCAAAACCCACCCGTACATCGCCACGGGATTGCGCGAAAGCAAATTCGGTATCGCCTGCGACGCGGCTCTTCCGCTATATCGCAAAGCCGCACGGTCGGGGAGCCTTCGCATCGTCGGGATTGACGTTCACATCGGTTCGCAAATCACGGATGTCGAGCCGTTTGTCGCGGCGCTCGGGAAGATGCTCGAGTTCGTCGATGTCCTGCGGACGGAGGGCGTCCCCCTCGACCACCTGGATCTGGGCGGAGGGCTCGGCATTCGCTACCGCGATGAAAAGCCGCCGGCATTGAAGGACTATCTGGAACGCCTGTTTGGATGTCTTGGCGGCCGCAAGCTCAGGGTATTGTTCGAGCCAGGACGTTCTCTCGTGGGCAACACCGGCCTCCTCCTGACCCGCGTGGAATACCTCAAGCACGGCTCGGCCAGGAATTTCGCCGTGGTCGACGCCGCCATGAATGATCTGCTTCGTCCGGCACTCTACGACGCCTGGCACGAGGTGCTGCCGGTCACGCAGCGCGAGGGACCGACGCGACGCTACGATATCGTCGGTCCGGTGTGCGAGTCGGCAGACTTTCTCGCGAAGGAGCGCATGCTCGCGGTCGAGCCCGGCGACCTACTTGCGGTCATGTCCGCGGGCGCGTACGGGATGAGCATGAGCTCGAATTACAATTCCCGGCCGCGTCCCCCCGAGGTCGTCGCGGATGGCGCAAAATCCTATCTGGTTCGCGATCGGGAACGCGCCGAAAGCCTTTTTGCGTCGGAGCGCCTTTTGCCGTAGATTTGCTCGTTCCCGGCCGCGCGCGTCGGGAGAGAGGGAGGGTTGTCGCCTGCGGACGGTAACCGTTCCTGCTCGCGAGGAAGAAGCGTCGATGAACGGAGAAATCACCTGACAGTCCAATTCACACCCGCGGCAGAGTCCCCGATGGAATACGCCGCGTACCCCGGTCGTTAGCCAGGCCATGGATTTTCCCTTGCGATCGCACCTTGCCGCGCACACCACCTCCAGGCGCCTGATGCTGTTCGGCGGCGCGGGAATGCTCGTCGTCGCGATCGTGCTGTTCGCGTACTTCGGCGCCGAGATACGAGCGAACGAGCGCAAGGCGCCCAAGGGGCCCCCGGCAATTCCCGTGACGGTCGAGCAGGTCGTGCAACAGTCTGTCCCGTTCCGAATCCAGGGGATCGGCAACGTCGAGGCCTACTCCACCGTCGCCGTGAAGGCCCGCGTGGACGGCCAGATCGTCGAGGTGGGGTTCAAGGAGGGCGAGGAAGTCAAAAAGGGCCAGATCCTCTTCAAGATCGATCCGCGCCCGTTCGAGGCGGCGCTGCGCCAGGCCGAGGCGAACGCGCTGCGCGATGCCGCCGCGCGCGATCAGGCCGTATCCCAGGAGCGGCGCTACCAGGATCTGCTGGAGAAGAACTTCGTCTCCAAGGATGCGTACGCCCAGTTTCGCACCAACGCGGCGACGGCGGAAGCTACCGCCAAGGCGAGCCAGGCGGCGCTCGACAACGCCAAGCTCAATCTCGAATACTGCACGATCCGCTCACCGATCGAGGGCTACGCGGGGAAAATCCAGATCCAGATGGGAAATCTGGTCAAGGCGAACGACGTCAACTCTCTGGTTACGGTCAACCAGGTCCACCCGATCTACGTAAATTTCGCAGTGCCGGAGCAGCGGCTCGCGGAAGTGCGTCAGTACATGGCGCTGGGATCGCTCGCGGTCGATGCTTTGGCGCCGAGCTCCGACAAATCCGCCGGAACGGGTGAGCTCATCTTCGTCGACAACGCGGTGGACCCCACCACGGGCACGATCAGACTGCGCGCACGCTTTCCGAACAAGGAAAATATCCTGTGGCCGGGGCAGTTCGTCGGTGTGAGCGTGCGCCTGTTCGAGCAGCCGGACGCAATCGTGATTCCATCGCAGGCGGTTCAAACCGGCCCGGAGGGCCAGTACGTGTACGTCGTCAGCAAGGACATGGTGGCCGACGTGCGCAAGATCGAGGTGCAGCGCACCGAGGGTGAGCGCGCGATCATCGCAAGCGGCTTGTCCAAGGGCGAACAAATCGTTACTCGCGGACAATTGCGCCTGGGACCGAAGACGCGCGTGCAAATCACCCGATCCGCCGCCGAGGCGTCGTGAATTTTTGCGAGCTTTTTGTCAGGCGCCCGGTGATGACGGTGCTCGTCATGACCGGCATCGTCATATTCGGGCTAGCGGGATATCGTCTGCTGCCGGTTTCCACGCTCCCCAACGTCGACTTCCCCACGATCCAGGTAACGGCCGAGCTGCCGGGTGCGAGCCCCGAGACGATGGCGTCCGCGGTGGCGACCGTGCTGGAGCGTCAATTCTCGACCATCTCCGGTATCGACGAGATGAGCTCGGTGAGCGGACAAGGCGTCTCTCGCGTGACCATACAGTTTGCGCTCGACCGGGACATCGACGCCGCGGCGCAGGACGTGAACTCGGCCATCGCTTCCGCCGCACGGCAGCTGCCCGCGACCATGCCGGCGCCGCCGTCGTTCCGGAAAGTGAACCCGGCGGACTTCGCGATCTACTACCTCGCCCTCACGTCCCAGACCATGCCGCTCTCCACGGTGGACGAGTACGCGGAAACGTATCTTGCGCAGCGCATCTCCACCATCAACGGCGTGGCCCAGGTCCAGGTATTCGGACAGCAGAAATACGCCGTGCGGATCCAGGTCGATCCGAACGCGCTCGCCGCACGCGGCGTCGGCATCAACGAGGTCGAACAGGCGGTGTCGCAGGCCAACGTCAACCTGCCGACGGGAACCCTGTACGGGAGAGATCGGATGTTCGCCGTGCAGGCGACCGGCCAGCTCCAGGACGCGGCCGCGTTCCGCCCGGTCATCGTCACCTACCGGAACGGCTCGCCGATCCGGCTCAGCGAGCTCGGAAACGTTTTCGACAGCGTGCAGAACGACAAGGTGGGCGCCTGGTTCAAAGGCAAGCGCGGCATCGTGCTCGCCATCCAGCGGCAGCCCGGCACGAACACCATCGAAGTGGTCGACTCGATCAAGAGATTGCTGCCGACCTTCCGGGCGGAGGTCCCTCCCGCCATAAACATTGAAACCCTGTACGATCGATCGGTGACGATCCGCGCCTCGGTGGGCGAAGTCCAGTTCACGCTGTACCTGGCCCTGATGCTCGTCGTGCTGGTCATTTTCATATTCCTGAGAAACGTATCGGCGACGTTCATCCCGGCGATTGCGCTGCCGATGTCGATCATCGGGACTTTCGCCGTCATGTTCCTGTTCGGTTACAGCCTCGACAACATCTCGCTGATGGCGCTCACGCTCTGCGTGGGCTTCGTCGTCGACGACGCCATCGTGATGCTGGAGAACATCACGCGCCACATCGAGCAGGGCAAGAGCGTGATGCAGGCGACGCTCGACGGTTCCAAGGAGATCGTCTTCACGATCATCTCCATGACGATATCGCTGGCTGCGGTGTTCATTCCGGTGCTCTTCATGGGCGGCATCCTCGGCCGCCTGCTGCACGAGTTCGCGGTGACGATCATGGCCGCGGTGCTGATCTCGGGTTTCGTCTCGCTGACCCTCACGCCCATGATGTGCAGCCGCGTCCTGAAACCGCATCGAGGCGAACAGAATCATGGGCGCGTGTACATGGCTTTTGAGCGCGGATTCGACGCGTGGAGGCACGCTTACGAGGTCAGTCTGCGCTGGACACTCGCTCATCAGCGCCGAGTCATTTTCGTGTTCCTCGCCATCTGCGTGATGACGGGCGTGCTCTTCGCGCGGGCGCCCAAGGGTTTCCTGCCCAGCGAGGACTCCGGACAGCTTTTCTGCTTCGTCGAAGGGCCGCAGGACATCTCGTATCAGGCGATGGTGGATCTGCAACGTGAGGTGGCGGATATCATCGCCCGGGATCCCAACGTGGACGCCGCCATGGCGTTTGTCGGCGCAACCGGCTTTTCGCCGTCGCTGAACGTCGGGCGCATCACCATCACGCTCAAGCCCTTCAAGGACCGCAAGCCGGCGGACGAAGTCGTGAAGGGCCTGCGACCCAAGCTTTCGAACGTGCTCGGCGCGAAGGTGTTCATCCAGAACGTTCCCGCGATACGCATCGGCGGAAATTTGACCAAGAGCCCCTATCAGTACGTCATGCGAAGCGCCACGATCGACGAGCTCTATCAGTGGGCTCCCCAGATCGAGCAGAAGCTGCGCTCACTGCCCGGTCTGATCGATGTCACGAGCGACCTGCAGATCACGCGACCGCAGGTCACCGTCGAGATCGAGCGGGAGAAATCGGCAGCGCTCGGGGTGTCCGCGCAGTCGGTCGAGCAAGCGCTCAACAACGCCTACGGCGAGCGCCAGGTGTCCACGATCTACACTGCGACCAACCAATACTGGGTCATCCTCCAGCTCGCGGACCGCTATCAGAAGGACCCGTCGGTGATGCCCATGCTGTACGTGCGCTCATCGACGGGTGCGCTGGTACCGCTCAATGCCGTGGCGAAGTTCAATTTCGGCGTGGGCCCCCTGCAAGTCACACATCTGGGCCAGCTCACCTCGGTGACCTTCTCGTTTGACTTGCGCCCGGGCATTGCGCTGTCGCAGGCGATCGCCCAGGTCCAGCAAGCAATGCGCGAGTTGCAGGTCCCGGCGTCGCTGACCGGGACCTTTTCCGGGACCGCCCAGGCCTTTCAGAGCTCACTGCAAGGCATGGGCATCCTGCTCGTTCTTTCGATCTTCGTGATCTATCTCGTCCTGGGAATCCTCTACGAGAGCTTCATCCACCCCTTGACGATTCTGTCGGGCCTGCCGACCGCTGGGCTCGGAGCCCTGCTCACGCTGATGGCCTTCGGCATCGACCTCAACATGTACGCGTTCGTCGGCATCATCATGCTGGTCGGTATCGTGAAGAAGAACGCGATCATGATGATCGACTTTGCCATCGAGGCGCAGCGCAAGCACGGTATGTCGCCCGAGGAGGCGATCTATCAGGCGGGAATCGTCCGCTTTCGCCCGATCATGATGACGACCATGTCCGCGCTCATGGGGAGCCTGCCGATCGCGATCGGATTCGGCGCGGGCGGCGGTGCTCGCATGCCGCTGGGTCTGGCTGTGGTGGGCGGCTTGCTGCTGTCGCAGGTCCTGACCCTGTACATCACGCCGGTCGTTTTCCTGCACTTTGAGCGCTTGCAGCGATGGCTGGCCGAGCGACGCCGCGGGCATCAAGTGAGGCTGCGCGCGGCCGAGTAGCTCCTTGCTTCGGCGGAGCCTACGGATTCAATTGCTTGTAGACGACCTGGGCGACCTTGAGCAGCTGGTCCCGCTTGATTTCGCCTGAAAGCGCATACCCGAAATTGCCGTCGACCCAGTAGAAAACGGACACCCGGTCTTCCTGGCTGAACCGGAAAGCGGTATCGCGCGGCTCCCCCTTTTGCCTGGAGACATAGAGCGTCAGCCGCTGACCGCGCGCGTCCTGATACATGAAGTGCGCCACCGGCCCCTGCGGACCCGAGAGGAGCCGGCCGCCTACCAGATCGTAGCCGAGCGGCGCGAGCTTCGGCGCCTTCAAGGAGGTGCCGAGCCGCTTGGACAGCCACCTTACGAGGTGGTCTTCGTCGTCGGCGGTGACCTCGACGGGGTGGCGCACCTCCGGGGAATACACGGTGTGCGCCGTCGCGGCCTGCCGCGCGAACGACAAGGGGACGAACTGCGGGGTAATGAACGTCCCGCGAACGAGCCAACCGAGCCCGATTCCAAGCGCGAATATGGCGGCGGCCGCGGCGTAGCCCCGCCATGCGTGCGTGCGGACCGCGAGCAGTGTCGCGGGAACGGGTTCGTCGAGCACCGCGCTGTAGAGCGAGCGAAGCATGGCGTTCTGCTCGGCGTACGCCCGCAGCCGCTCGGCATCTTCCGGGTGGGCGCGGAGCCACGCCTCGACCTCCGCCCGCGCCGTCTCGGGAAGACCGCCGTCAACGTAGGTGTGCAGTTCAGCCTCCGTGACCGGCTTCACTTGACGACCTTCAATGGCATCACGGTGTGGGCGCCGAGCAACTGGCGCATTCGCTCGCGAGCGCGCGACAGCCGCGACATGACCGTGCCGATCGGTATGTCGAGAGCGCGACTGACCTGCTCGTAGGTCAGCTGCTCCACCGCGACCAGCAGCACGACCTCGCGCTGCTCGTGCGGGAGGGTGCGCAGCACGCGGTCCACGTCCTGCAGCTCGAGCTGCTCGCCCTGGGTCGCGCGAACGGCAACCGCCGGCAGCTCATCCATCGCCTGCTCGACCTCGTACCGGCGCCGCCTCGCCTGATTCACGAACACGTTATGCATGATCGTGAAGAGCCACGCCCTCAGATCGCTTCCGGGGCGCCACAGATAGAACTTGTTCCAGGCACGCTCCAGGGTGTCTTGAACGAGATCGTCGGCGACGTACCGGTCGCCGACGAGCGCGCGCGCATAGCGTCGCAAGCGGGGAATGTGCTCGATGATGAGGCGACGATCCATGCAGCGCGCATTCTAGCGCGCTGCAAATTTTTCTGAGCCGCCTCACCCGTCCGGGACCCGAACGGACGGCAACGCGGGTTTCGCTCACTGCTCCCTCCCTCGAAAGGCAAACGCCCGGATACAAACGCGCCGTATGGCGAATTTATTCCGCGGTTTGCGGGCGGGACCGTGAACTCTGACTGCCTCCCGGCGCGGGCGCCCTGCTGGTCAACGCAGCCCGAAGATGTAGTCTGCCACTGCGCGAATTTCGGGATCGCTCATTTTCGAGGCGATCGCTTCCATCATCTTGCCGGGGTCGTTGCTGCGCTCGCCCGAGCGGAAGGCCTTGAGCTGCGCCTCGATATACTCGGGATATTGTCCCGCCAGCCGCGGATACTGGATGGGCAGTCCCGCGCCGCTCGCGCCGTGGCAGGCTGCACAGGCGGGAAGCCCCTTGCTTGCGTCTCCGCCGCGCCAGATTTTCCGGCCGAACGCCAGCGTCTCCGGGTGCCGTGCCGTCCCGGGCTTGGCCCGCTGCTCGGCAAAATACGCCGCGACGTCGCGCATGTCATCCGCCGAAAGGCTTGCAACCATTCCGCCCATGATCGGATTCTTGCGCTCGGCTTCCTTCCCGGACGCAGGTTTGAAGTTGGCGAGTTGCTTCTGGATGTATTCGGAAATCTGGCCGGCCAGCTTGGGGTTGGTCGGGATCGCGCTGTTGCCGTCGGCTCCATGGCACGCCGCGCAAATCTTGTTGGCGATGCTCTGGCCCTTTGCAGAATCGGCTTTGGTAGCGAGCTCCGCTCCGGCGGACGGGCAGGCGCAGATCGCAAAAGTCAGTAGCGCCCAGGCTCGCTTCATGCCGTTTTCTCCCGCGAATCGTCGCTCAAAAGGCTGATATTCTAGCAAAATTGGCCGATCCGACTCATGTCGCTTTTCTTCCCAGCGTCGTTTTTCAAGAGCGTGGCCTCCCTCGAGCAGGCCCCCCCAAGCGCCGGTGAAATCGCGTTTGCCGGCCGCTCGAACGCCGGCAAATCGAGCGCCGTCAATGCGCTGTTCGGCCGCCGATTG
>DASSJA010000270.1:0-3659 GCA_035691445.1 Burkholderiales bacterium
TAGTAGTCGACCTGGTCCTGGGTCACCCCCCCCGCCATGAAGATTCCCCGCAGCATCAGGTACTCCACATTCAGGCCGGAATCCTTGCAGGTCGGAATGTCGTACCAGGACATCGTCTGCGTGATCTTCTGCTTGTAGGGCATGCGCTTGGTGTCGAATACGCACAGGGGCCGCAGCTTCCCCGCGCGCCATTGCGCGACGGCCTCGATGGGATTGTTGACCGTCGAATCGATGTGCTTGCCCACGAGCTGCACCGCCACTTCGCCCCCGCCGCGATAGGAGATATAGGTGAATTTCGCTCCCGTCTGCTTCTCGATGGACACGGTGATGATCTGGTCCTCCTGCTTGGAGCCCGTGCCTCCCATCTTGAATTTCCCCGGGCCTGCGGCCTTGACCGCGTCGATGTACTCCTTTGCGGTCTTGTAGGGCGTGTCGGCATTGACCCAGAGCACGAATTCGTCGAGAGCCTCCATCTGCACCGGGGTCAGGTCGCGCCAGTTGAACGGAGTGCGCGTCGCGAGCGGCGTGGTAAAAAGATTCGACAGCGTGATGATCAGCTTGTTGGGATCGCCTTTGGACTCCTTCACATCGAGGAAGCCCTCGGCGCCCGCGCCACCGCCCTTGTTGATGACGACCATCGGTTCCTTCATCAGCTTGTACTTGGCGATCATTCCCTGGATGAAGCGCGCCATCTGGTCAGCGCCGCCACCTGTTCCGGCGGGAACGATGAATTCCACCGTCTTGGTCGGCTCCCAGGCAAACGCAGCCAGCGGCAACGCGCCGGCGACAACGGCAGCCACAAACAAAACCCTCGCCCGATTGATCTCCAACGACATATCTCTCTCCTTTAGATCTGCGTCGTGCTCCCTGCGTCGGCGCTGTGTCCTCGCGCCTCGCGTATTATATTGCGCTGCTGCGCCGGAAGATTTCTGAAATCCGCGTCAGGCAGCCCGCGGCGCAGGGTCATTATTACCAGAAAGCCGGGAAGCGCTCTTGACTGGAATCAAGTCCGCGCGGCCGCCTTCCCTTGCTAAAGGCTTTCGCTCCGGGGTTTCGGCCGCTTGCGCCCCGCAAGCCACTTGCCGATCGCTACCACCGCCACCGCCCCGACCGAGGGCGCGACGTCGAAGGTCCGGAACCATCCCATATTCGCCTGGAGCCAGCCGGCGATCGCCGGATCGGTAACCCCCATTTCGCCGGCTGTCCAGCCGAGTAGGGCGGCGCCCAGGGTGATGATCAGGGGGAACCGCTCCATCAGGGCCATGAGCATGGTAGCGCCGAAGATCACCAGCGGAATGCTGAGCGCCAGCCCGATCACGAGCAGCGGGAAGCTGCCTTTCGCCGCCGCGGCGACCGCGAGCACGTTGTCCACGCTCATCACCAGATCCGCGATCAAGATAGTCTTGATCGCGCCGAGCAGATGCGAGCTGGACCGCGGTTCCCCGTCTCCGTTCTCCTCCTCGGGTATCAGCAGCTGGACCGCTATCCACAACAGCAGCGCCCCGCCCACGAGCTTCAGATACGGCAGCTCCAGCAGCTTGACCGCGACCGCGGTGAGGATCACCCGCAACACCACCGCCGCGCCGGCGCCCCACAGCACGGCGAGCTTTCGCTGGCGCTCCGGCAGCGATCGCGCAGCCAGCGCGATCACCACCGCATTGTCGCCCGACAGAATGACGTTGACCCAGACGATCGTCCCGAGTCCGAACCAGAACTGCGCCGTCAGGAACTCTTCCATCCAGCGAAACCCTCCTCCTCAGGGCGCCGCCTTGCCGCCGGTCGTCAGAACAGCCCGACCACCTTCCCGTCCACGAGGTCGATCTTGACCGCGGAGGGCACCTTGGGCAGCCCGGGCATGGTCATGATATCGCCGCAGATCATCACCACGAACTCCGCGCCTGCAGCCAGGCGCACCTCGCGCACGTTGACGACGTGATTCGCCGGCGCCGCCCGCAGTTGCGGGTCGGTCGAGAACGAGTACTGGGTCTTCGCCACGCACACCGGATAGTGGCCGTAGCCGTCTTCCTGGAGCTTCTTGATCTGCCCGCGGACCTTGGCGTCCGCGGTGACCTCGCTTGCGCGGTATATCTTCTTTGCGATCTTGTTGATCTTGTCCCAGAGGGTGTCCTTCTCCTCGTAGACGAACTGGAAGCCGTTCTTCTGCTCGCACAGGTCCACGACGATGCGCGCTAGCTCTGCGGCACCCTTGCCGCCGTCGCCCCAGTGAGTCGCCAGCACGACCTTGGCGCCGAGCTTCTCGATCCGCGACTTGAGCAGATCCAGCTCCTTCTGCGTGTCCTGGTTGAAGCGATTGATCGAGACCACGCACGGGATGCCGTAGTTCTTCTGCACGTTCTCGACGTGGCGCTCGAGATTGGTGATCCCTTTCTCCAGCGCTTCGAGGTTCTCCTGGGTGATGGTCTTCAGATCGGCGCCGCCGTGGTACTTCATCGCGCGCACCGTTGCGACGATCACCGCGGCCGAGGGGCGCAGCCCCGACTTGCGGCACTTGATGTCGATGAATTTCTCCGCGCCGAGATCCGCGCCGAAACCCGCCTCGGTGACCACGTAATCGACGAGCTTCATCGCGGACTTCGTGGCGATCACCGAATTGCACCCGTGCGCGATATTCGCGAACGGCCCGCCGTGGATGAAAGCCGGGTTGTTCTCCAGCGTTTGCACCAGGTTGGGCTTGATCGCGTCCTTCAGGAGCACGGTCATGGCGCCAGGGGCCTGAAGATCGCGCGCGAGCACCGGCTTCTGATCGCGCGTGTAGGCGACGACGATCTTGCCCAGGCGCTCCTTGAGGTCGTCGAGCGAATTCGACAAGCAGAAAATCGCCATGACTTCGGAGGCGACCACGATATCGAATCCGTCCTGGCGCGGATAACCGTTTCCCGGCCCGCCGAGGCTGACGGTAATGTCGCGCAGCGCGCGATCATTCATGTCGACGACGCGCCTCCACGCGACTCGCCGCACGTCTATCCCGAGCTCGTTCCCGTGGTGGATATGATTGTCGAGCATTGCCGCAAGCAGATTGTTGGCGAGCGCGATCGCGTTGAAGTCCCCGGTGAAGTGCAGGTTGATGTCTTCCATCGGCACCACCTGCGCGTAGCCACCGCCCGCCGCGCCGCCCTTCATCCCGAACACCGGCCCCAGGGAAGGCTCGCGCAGGCAGATCATCGCTTTCTTGCCGATGTGGTTGAGCGCGTCGCCGAGACCCACCGTGGTCGTGGTCTTCCCCTCGCCGGCGGGCGTGGGACTGATCGCGGTGACGAGGACGAGCCTGGCGTTGGGCCTCGCTTTCAGGCCGTCGAGGTACTCGAGCGAGACTTTCGCCTTGTAGTGACCGTACGGCTCGAGGTGCTCTTCGGGAATGCCGAGCTTTGACAGCGCGACCCTGGAGATGCGCTCGAGCTTGGCTTTCTGTGCGATTTCGATATCGGACGGCATGGGTTCTCCTGTGACTTGCATCGCGGCCCCGACCGCCGCGACACTATACGGGCCGGTCTCTCCCCGCCACATTGATTGAAGTCAAGATGTTCTGCGTAGCAGAACGGTTCCTTCCGAAGATGGAGGAATGACACTGCTGCGGGCTTTGTTTACACTCACATCGCTCCGATCGGCGGAAGCCGCAGACACACCCCAGAGTGTGCCGG
>DASSJA010000271.1:0-15122 GCA_035691445.1 Burkholderiales bacterium
CGATCGCCGATTCGAAGGGATTTCCAAGCAGATTGGTGAGGTAGTACGCGCCCAGGCGCTGATGTCCGATCACTTCCACCGGGTGCAGAAAGAGGGGCAGGCCGCTCGCCTCGATGCGTTCGAACACGGGGAGAAACGCGGCATCCGACAGATCCTTCCCCAGGACCTGGGTGGCCACGTAGAAGCCGCGCACGCCGGGCAGCCTCGCCGCGCGCTCGACCTCTTTCAGCGCGAGCGCGGGCTCGTGCATCGGCAAGGTCGCGAGGCCTACTAGCCGCCGCGGGTGCCGCTCGTGGGCGGCCGCGAGCGCATCGTTATAGGTCTCGCTCAGGCGCCGCGCCAGATCCCCTTGCGCCCAATAGACCATGGGCTGCGAAAGCGAGAGCGCATGAGCCTCCACGCCCTGCTCGTCCATCACTTGGAGCCGCGCGTCCAGATCGACGAATTTCGGACCGACGGGCCCGGTCGACAGATGGCCGTGCCTGAACTGGGGACCCTTGCCTTCGACGATCCTGTACTCGAATCCGTGGCCGGGGCCGTGCTTCTCGATCAGATCGAGGAAGCTCTGCGGGAAATAATGCGAGTGGATGTCGATCGCGTGCTGCGCGCGCTGGCTCATGCGGCTCCTTTTTTCCCGTGGATTTTACCGCGACGGACGACACTGCACCTATAATTCGGACGCCACGTCGCAGGGAGAATCGCCAATGGAAGAACGCGTGAGCTTCACGTCCCGCGGCCTCAAGCTTGCCGGGATCCTTCACCTTCCCGAGCCGCGCGCCGAGCGGAGCGCCGCCTTTATCGTCCTGCACGGGTTCGGAAGCAACAAGGACGGCCTCGGAGGGACGACCGTCGCGAGGATGCTCTCCGGACTCGGATACGCGGCCCTGCGATTCGATTTCCGGGGGTGCGGCGAAAGCGAAGGCGAGCGCGGGCGCGTCATCTGCAAGGAGCAGGTCGAGGACACGAGGAACGCGCTGTCTTTTCTCAAGGATCGCGGCGAGATCGATCCGAAGCGCATAGCTGTCATCGGACAGAGTTTCGGCGCGGCGGTCGCCGTCTACACGGCGGGCGTCGACCGCCGGGTCGCCGCCTGCATTTCCTCGGGCGGATGGGGCGACGGCGCGAAGAAATTCCGCCGCCAGCATGCCTCGCCCCGCGCCTGGAAGAAATTCACCGCGATGATGAAGGCGGGGAAGCGCCGCAGGCGCTCGGCCACGCCCCTGATGGTGCCGCGCTACGACATCGTCCCCATCCCGCCGCGCCTGCGCGGCAACCTCGCGCCGGGCTCGATCATGGAATTTCCCTTCGAAGTGGTCGAAAGCATGTACGAGTTCAACGCGAACGATGTCGTCGGCCGAATCGCGCCTCGGCCGCTGCTTCTCCTGCACTCGGCGAGCGACTCGGTGACTCCGACCGAGCAGTCGGTCGAGCTGTTCGCGCGCGCGGGGAAGCCGACCGATCTCCATCTCATAGCCGATGTCGACCATTTCATGTTCTCCGAGGGCAACGCCCTGGTCGTGAATCTCGTTCGCAACTGGCTCGAGAAATACTTCCCCGCAAAGGTCTGAGCTCGAATGAGCATGACGCCGCCTCGCGCCGCCCAGGCGCCGATAGCTGCCTCCGAAGCGCTCGTGCGTTTCGCGACGGCCATCTTTGTGCGCGCCGGAATGCCGCAGGTCGATGCCGCGACCGTCGCCGACGTCCTGGTGTGGGCGAACCTCCGGGGTGTGGACACGCACGGCGTCATGAGAATTCCGCGCTACGTCGATCTGATCGAGAACGGTGACATGAACCCGCGGCCGGCGATGAAGATCCGCGCCGAGACGCTTGCCTCAGTGCTGATCGAAGCCGACCGCGCCGCGGGGCCGGTCGCGATGACGCGCGCCGCGGCCGAGGCCGTGCGCAAGGCACGCGCCGCCGGTGTCGGGCTGGCCCTCGCCCGCGCGACGACGCACACGGCTGCGCTCGGTTACTACACGATCGGCATCGCCCGCGAGGGAATGGCCGGAATCGCGCTCGCGGGGTCCTGGCCGAACGTCGTCTACCACGGCTCGCGCGCTGCGGGTGTGTCCACGAGCCCGATCTCGATCGCGGTCCCGGGAGGGGAGCCCGTCGTGCTCGACATGGCGACCAGCGTGGTATCGATGGGTAAGCTGAACCAGGCGAAACGCACGGGCGAGCCCATCCCCGCCGGCTGGGCCATCGACGCACAGGGCAACCCGACGACCGATCCGAGGGCCGCTCAGACTCCTTTGCCGATGGCGGGGCCCAAGGGTTCGGGGCTCTCCTTCATGGTGGAATGCCTGGCGAGTCTTGTGGCATCCAATCCCCTGCTCGCCGAGTCGCTGGAGGGCACGCCGGAGGGAGGCCGCCATCGGCAGAATGGCTTCGTCATGGCGATCGACCTCGCACAATTCGGCGACCCCGAAGCCTTCAGGCGAGAGGTCGACCGCCTGGTGGCGGCGCTGAAGGCCCTGCCCCCGGCCGCGGATACGGAGGAAATTCTCATGCCCGGCGAGCGGGGGCGGCGAACGATGGCCCGGCGCATGCGCGAAGGCATCCCGCTTCCGCGCACTGTCTACGAGGAACTACGGGCTCTGGCGGATCGGCTTGGCGTGGCGATGTTTCCGGAATCCGCGCGTTGATATACTCCCTCAGATGAAGCAAGTCCTGGCGAAGAAACCGAAAGCGGCGGGCGCAGAGCGCAAGGTGTCAGCCGGACCGTCGCGCGGCTATCCCGATCTTCACGAGCACCTCGAGGCATTGGAACGCGCGGGGCTGCTGATCACCGTCGACCGGCCGATCAACAAGGACACCGAGATGCATCCCCTCGTGCGCTGGCAGTTCCGTGGCGGCATCGAGGAGCCGGACAGGAAGGCCTTCCTCTTCAAGCGCGTCGTCGATGGAAAGAAGCGCAAGTACGATATCCCGGTCGTGGTGGGCGCCCTGGCGGCAAGCCGCGAGATCTATCGGATCGGCATGGGCTGTCCGCTCGACAAGATCACCGAAACCTGGAACGGCGCGATCGCGAGGCCGATCGCTCCTCGGGTCGTCGAGGACGCACCGTGCCATGAGATCGTGATCGAGGGCAGCGAGCTCGACCAGCCCGGAAAAGGCCTGGACTCGCTCCCGATTCCCATTTCGACGCCGGGCTGGGACATCGCGCCCTTCACGACACTGTCCCAGTACATCACCAGGGACCCCGATACCGGCGTGCAGAACATGGGCATCTACCGGGGACAGGTGAAGGCGCCGCGGCGGCTGGGCATGAACCCCTCGCTGGAGCTCCGGCCCGGAATCTACACGCACTGGGAAAAGATGAAAGCCCGGGGCGAGAAATTACCCGCGGCCGTCATCCTCGGCGCACCACCCTGCGTCGCCTTCACATCGGCGCAGAAGGTGCCCGAATCGCTCGACGAGCTGCATGTCGCGGGCGGCCTGGTGGGTTCGCCGATCAACGTCGTGAAAGCGAAGACCGTCGATCTGCTGGTGCCGGCGGAGGCCGAGATCGTGATCGAAGGCTACATCGACACGGAGTATCTCGAACCCGAAGCGCCGTTCGGCGAGTCCCACGGCCACGTGAACCTGCAGGAGTACAACGCTTTCATGGAAGTGACCTGCATCACGCGGCGCAGGGATGCGATCCTCACCTCCATCATCTCCCAAGTGACGCCGAGCGAGTCGAGCCTCATCAAGCGCGTTGCGCTCGAGCCGCTGTTCACGCATCACCTGCGCAACACCCTCGGCATCCAGGGCGTCAAGCGCGTTTCAATGCACGAACCCCTCACCAACCTGCGCAAGGTGGTGGTGATCGTGGTGGAGCGAAAGATCCCGCCGACCGAGGTGTGGCGCGCTCTCTACGGCGCTGCCTCATGGAACCGGGCCGCCGGGAAATACGTGGTCGCGGTGAACGAGGACATTGACCCGGACAACGCGGATGCGCTGCTGTGGGCGATGTCGTATCGCGCGAACCCGGCCCTGGATCTGCAGATACTCCACCACCGCGACCAGGGGCACGGCCCGAGGAGCAAGCGCAACGGCGGCGAGGACGCCTCGGTGCTGATCGACGCGACCATGAAGGAGGATTTCCCGCCGATCTCCCTGCCCAAGCGCGAGTACATGGAAGGCGCGCGCGCGATCTGGGAGGAGCTGGGATTGCCGAAGCTCAAGCCCGAGTCGCCGTGGTTCGGTTATTCGCTTGGCGAGTGGTCGGACGATCTGGAGCGAGCGGCTGAGCTCGCGGTGAAGGGCGACTACTTCGAGACCGGGAAGCTGCTCGTCAAGCGCCGTCGCAAGGACGTGAAGATGAACACCGAGGTGCGCGACCTGAAGGACCCGGAGGAAGGCTAGGCTACCGCGCGGATACGGAGGTCTTGCGGCCCTCGATGTACGAGAGCACGGCGGCCACCTCACCCGGGCTGAGGCGTAGATTGGGCATTCGCGTGTACTTGTACTTCTCGAAGAGCGCGACCGCGGTCGGATCCCGCGCGGCGAGCATCTTGTCGGGAGCCATGATATAGCGCGTGAGCCAGGCGCGGTCCCGTCGCGCGGTTACACCCAGCAGATCGGGCCCCATCTTGTCCCCTTGTCCGATCGTGTGGCAGACGCTGCATTGGCTTTGAAAGAAGTATTCCCCCTTGTTGAGCACGAGCGGACGCGCCTCGGCGTAGCTCTTCCTCGGCGTCGTATCCCTCCAGCCCAGAAAGGTCTCCATCGTCGTAACGAGGAACCGCGGGTTGTCCACGGCGGAGTTGCGCATCCACTGGCCGGTGGGCTCGTTGCCGACCATGAGGCTGGGGCTGTGTCCGTCTTTGCTTGCCGCAGCGCGCCGCCCGGACAGACCAAGCTTCCTGGTCGCGAGCTTGATGTCTTCCTCCTTGCCGGTAAGGAAAAGCCACCCCGGCCCGACGCCGTACTTCTGCGCGTAGGCCTTGAGGACCTCGGGCGTATCGCGCTTGGGGTCGATGCTGATCGAGTAGAAGAAAATGTCTTTCCCCATCCTCTCGCCGAGAAGCTTTTGCACCTGCACCAGCCGCGCCGTTTCGAGCGGGCACTCGTCCTTGCAACTCGTATACATGACGTTGATCGCCACCGACTTGCCCTTGAGCAGGTCGTCGTAGAGACGAACGGCAGTGCCGTCCTGCGTCATCAACGGGACATTGGGAAAATAGTCCGCCCCCCAGCGATTCGCTGCAAGCGCAGGGGCGATCTGGACCGCGAGGATTGCGCTCGCGAGCAGCGCGCCGGCGAGGCCCCCCCAGCTCTTCCCCGGCACGGTGCTCAATCCCTCGTCATTGCCACGCACTGCCGCCGCTCAGTTCGAGAAGCTCGGAGCGGCGATATTGGCGGTTCCGCTCGTGATCGCGCCGGTGCTGAGGTCGAAGTTGAGCGCGAACGACACGACCCCTGAACGCGCTGAAGGCATGCTCATGGTCGTGCCTCGCGAGAACGGGAAAGTGAGCTCGACCGTATCGGCACCGACCAGCGGTCTGTACACGCTGGTCCCCTTTCCTCCGATGGCGTACTTCGCCCCGGTCAGCGACCCCGTACCGGCCACGTTGGAAAGATCGAAGGTGAGGATTACAGCAGGCGGACTGTTGAATTTGCTGGTATCGAGCACGAGCTCGCTCGAGACCTGCGCCCGCCCCGAGAACTTCACACTCTCCGGTTGTCCGCTCACCATGCCGGAGGCCGGGATCAGCGCAACAGTCGGGGCGAGCGCCGCGCGCGCGGGGGCCTCTACCAGCAGGACCAGCCCCGACAGAATCATCACGAGAAACGACACCACGATAGGACCCACTGGCAATCGCATCTTCATGTTTCGTTCCTTCTCGGTTCGTTCACCTTCGCAGGATCCGCGTGCTCCGAAAATCGGCTAGATATTTTTGAGAACTTCGGTCGGCGGCTCGAATGTCACGCCCTGCGGCTTCGGGATCGGGGTCGGCAAAGGTCTGAGGAACGGCGTCCCGCCGTCATCGATTTCCCAGCGCAGCAGCATGGCATTGTCCTCGTGCATGGTGTTGTGGCAGTGCTCCATGAACATGCCGCCGAAGTCCCGGAACTGCATCGTGAGGGTAACGCTCCCGTCCGGGTGGAGGCGATACACATCCTTGCGGCCCTTCTCCCAAGCCGGTACGTTGCTTGCGCTTCCATTGCGCTTGAGTATCTGCCCCTCTTCGAAATGGATGTGGATCGGGTGGTCCCACCCGCCTCCGTCGTTCTGCAGGGTCCAGATCTCGCGCGTACCGAATTTCGGCGCCGCCGAGACCCGCCCGAAGTCCGCGTTGAGCTTGTCTCCACCGTCGGTCCCGATACCCCACGGCCCGCGGAACGAAGTGACGGGATCGTTGGTCGTCTGGTCAGCGCTATCCCCGAACACGAAAGTGCGCGTCCTCGACACGGGAATGGCCGAGAGATCGGGGTTCGGAATCAGGACTGAAGGCACCTGGCTGATGTCGGGCTGGGCCGGATCCCGGACGACTCGAAACTCGAGGAACTTTCCGACGCACGGATCACTCGAGTTGCCCGCGAGCGCCTGTGAGAGGGAGAGGGTCGACGAGGGCAACCTGCCGTCCTCGTGGGCGAGCAGGTTCACCATCGAGACCGTTTGCCCGATGCTGTAGCGGGAGAAATCGATGACGACGTCGTAGCGCTCCGCGATACCCAGCTGGTCGGTTTGGGTGATGACCACCGGGCTCGGCAAGAGGTTGCCGTCATTGGCGATCTGGATCATCGGCGAGGCGTCGGAGAGCGAGATCTTGAAGAAGCGTGATACTGCGGCGTTCAGGATGCGGAAACGGTACTTGCGCCGCTCCACTTCGAAGAACGGCCGATACACCAGATTCACCGTCATGATGTCGGCAATGAAACCATCCTCGGTGTCGAAGATGTCGAAAGCGAGTTGCCCGTTCGCGTCCCATGCCTTGTCTGCGAGCATCAGGTTGACGTCGTAGTCCAGGTTCCCGAAGTCCTTCGCGGTTCCGCTGGGCAAGCGCAGGTTCACGCCGTCGTTGATCGCCTCGTTACCTCGATCCAGGGCGCTGTAGATGTTGAACATCCCGGCGTCGCCCTTGTACACATTCTGGGCCGTAAAGCTGAACATGTGATCGTGGAACCAGTGCGTGCTCATGGTCTCGTGCCAGTCGCCCGGAACCTTGTTGATGCCGCCTGAGCCGTTGGGGCTCCCGGCTCTGGGATCGGTGGCGCCGGTATTGATCGAGTTGATCCCCGCAAGGACGATGGGATAGTGATAATCGTAGAACTCGCCCGGGAAGAAGTAGGCGCCAGTGAAGCCGTCGTTTTCCGCCCCGTGGTGCCCGTTGTGCTCGTGCGTGCTGAGCGTGTGGCGCCCGAACCCACCTTTCTGCGTCACGTCGAACGGAAGCTTGTTGTGATGCCGTAACAGAATGCCCTCGCCATAGCGTCCGACGAGAAGCTTCGGCGGCAAGGTGCCGTTGAAGGTCCAAAGCGCGAGCGGGCCCTGGTCCGGCAGGTTCGGGTGAAAGCGCGGCGGGAAAGGTTGCGTCGAATCGATACCGGAATTCAGGCTCGACGGAACGCCGGGGTCGTAGACTTGGTTGGCTTTGGCCCCTTCCGTGCTGATCTCCACCGCGATCTGCGGCGGCATGGTGTCAAACCTCTGATGCGCCCAGATCGGGCCCGGGGGACGCCCCTCGATAGGACCCATGTCGCCGGGCGTCACGCCCTCGAGCGCGGGATTCAGAAGCTGCTGGGTCGTGTTGGCCTCCTTCGTGGGCGTCGGATTCAGAACCGCGAGGTCGAACGGATTCGGCTTGCGCGGCAACACATCGAAGCGGGGCATGGGTTGAGTGAATGGCTGGACGCCGAACAACGGGCTGCGTGGCAGGCCGGTCGGGATACTGGAATCGGCGTAGGCGCTGCTTATGAACGGGTTCAAACCATGCTTCCAGAGCAGCAGCCCGCCTGCGGTGAACAAACCCCACTTGAACAAATCGCGGCGCGAGATCTGTCCGTCTGCGAGCGCCTTGATGATCTCGAAACGGTTTCGCCGTGCGTTCTCGGCTTCGCGGATACGTCTCTTGGAACTCTTCTCGGGTAGAAAAAGCATTTGGGCCATCTCCTTTCCCGTCTCGGCTGCGGTGGGATTTCAGACCGACTCCTGCTTCGGAAGAGAATAACAAAAGCGCCGACGATGGCTGAAGAAATTTTCCGTGCTTCGCAGATATCGCGACAACTGTTCGGGATTTATTTACGACGCGTGTCGGGATTTCCTGACAAAAAATCCGCGAAAAAAATCGGTGTCAAAGCCAAAATTTGGTTTGGGAAAATTCAACCAAAATACGGCAGAGAATCTCTTCCCGGGAATCGCGCGGGCCAATTCGGAGCCGCGCGCTTTCTTCAGCGCTTTGGCTTTCGCCCGGGCTTGCGCAGCCGCACGCGCAATCCGAGTTCTCTTTCGACTTGATCCTTGAATCCATCGCTGCCCAGGGGAACACCTCGTCTCGCAGCAAGGCGGATGTCCGCGAGTACCTCTTCATCCAGGGGTTTGCGCGAACATTCGAGGTAGGCCTCGGCGCGCGCGCGGGGTGTATCGCCCAGTCCGGTGTACGCGTCATGATCGACGAGGAACGATTTTCCGCGCGGGGCGACGTGATCTTTGGCGCTCGACCAGCAGTATTGCTCGGGTACGGCGACCATGCCGGCGCGGACGGGATTCGTCTCGATGTACCGGTAAGCCAGGAGACAGCACTCGCCCTCGATCAGGCTCGCGCGGAATCGTCTCTCCCACAATGTGCCGCTGCGGCCGTATGTCCTGTTCACGTGCTGTACATAGTGCCGCCCGAGGTACTGCATCATCCGGGATATGCCACCCTCCTGCCCGGGTGTCGCCAGCAGGTGAACGTGATTGGGCATGAGGACGTAGGCGTGAATGGCGACGCGATATACGCAAGCCGCGCGCTCGAGCCAATGCAGATAGGCGAGGTAGTCGGCAACCGCGAAGAAGCACGGCTCGCGGTTGTTCCCACGCTGGATCACGTGCTGCGGAAATCCTGCCGACATGACGCGCGGAAGGCGAGGCATCCTGCGTGACTCCATCCTCCCGACCGACGAATAACAACCGGAGAAACGCCCGCTCCAGAGCATCATCCGAGGACGGCGGACGCTCACGACCGGCATCCGTCTGTTCTCGTTTTTTGCGGCCGGGGTGCGTAAACGTCTCTGCAACCCGGAGTATTCCGTGGCTGCCGCTCTGCTAAAGCGTATCGGCTACGGGATGATGGTCGTCCTGAACGGAGCAAGCCCGTTGTACGCGATCGTGCGTCCCGCCGCTCCCTGAAGATTGAGCGAGGCGACGCTGATCTCCGCGGACGCTGCCGCCCTGATGGGCTTGAAGGTGAGTACCAGCATCTCGGCGTCCGACGCGGCGGCAGGATTCTGGTTGGAGACACCGATGAAGATCGAGCCGTCTGGATTCACTCGGTACCCGAAGTTTCCGGGGCGCTCGGCGCCGAAGTAGCGGCCGGGTCTCACCGACACGGACTCGAGGACGGCCGGGTCGAAGCGCACTTGCATCGGCGCGGCGCGGATCTGTTCGCCCGAGGTCACGCGCAGGGAAACGTTGAAGCTCGCGCCCGCCTTCGCGCTGGCCGGCCCCTCCCATCTGAGCTGCGCCGGCCCGGCTTTCGCCGGCGAGGCGTGGTCACCGGAGGGGACCGCTGCGGGCGACGAGCCCGCGACCGCAGTCGGGGCGGCGGAGGCCGGCGCGCCCGGCCGCGCCGGCGCGCTCTGCGCCGCGAGGTCCTGCTCCCGCAACGCGCTGAACTGCATCACCTGACGCGTTCCGGACGGAACGTGAAGGAAGCGCACCTCGCTCTCGGCCACCGATTCGACTTTGTACTGGCCGTCGAGCGCATCGCCTTCCCTGACCGGGAAAATTTCCTCGCCTCGCGCGATAAAGACCTCCACGCCCGAACCGCGGTAAAACTGGCCCGCGAAGCGGTACGGCAGAGGCGGTGCAACGGGAGCCGACTGTACAGGGAGCGCGGCCCTCGGCTTCGACGGCGTCACCCAGGAATGTGTGGAGAACGGATCCGATCCGAACTTCCCGAAGGTCGACCGGCCAGGAATCTGCGGGCTTTGCTTCGGCTCCGACGAGTCCCGCGCCACGGTTTGAGCGGCGGCTCTGGCCGCCGAGGGCCCTGGGGGGCTGCGAAGGTCGATCGCTACCCACGCCGCCGAAGCGGCCAGCACAGCGATCAACACGGCAACCCTTGGCGGCCGACGCATCCTGCCCCCGACATCGCGGAATCCCGACTATTCTAGTACGACTCTACGGGCAACGGCAGCGGATAAAGGGTGCCGGGTGGAGGACTCGAACCACCGACCAACTGATTACAAATCAGCTGCTCTACCAACTGAGCTAACCCGGCGCGGGGGCACATTATACGTCCGCCCTCCGGGTGGCCGGCCGCACCAGCTCTACTTGATCCTTCTCAGGTCGGGCTTGCCACCGCGCTTCGGAGGTTCCTTCGGGTGCACGGCCGCGGGCCCGCTGCTCGGATCCGATCCGGTCGTGTTCTCATTGCGCTTGAACGACATGCCTTCTCCGTTTTCCCGCGCATAGATGGCCGTCACCGCCGCGACCGGAATGAGAAGGTCCCTCGCGACCCTCGCGAAACGCACCGTGCATTCGATAGTCTCGTCGCCGATCTTGAGGCGGCTCGCCGCCTCCGGACCGATGTTGAGAATGATTTCACCGTTGCGGACGTGCTCCATCGGCACACGAGTCCTGGAATCCACCACGACCGAGATATGCGGCGTGTAGCCGTTGTCGGTGCACCACTGGTACACCGCGCGGATCAGGTACGGCTTGGTCGACTTGGGCTCCGCCATGAGCGCTTTACTTGCGCATTACCTTTTCCGAGGGTGTCAGTGCCTCGATGAAGGCGGGACGCGAGAAAAGGCGCTCGGCGTATTTCATCAGCGGAGCTGCCGGCTTGGGGAGCGACACGCCATAGTAATCAAGACGCCACAGGAGTGGACTGATTGCCACGTCGAGCATGGAGAACTCGTCTCCCAGCATGTACTTTTGCTTCGTGAACACCGGCGCCATCTGCGTGAGCTGATCGGCGACGTGCTGCCGCGCGCGGTCCTGTTGTTTCTGGTTGCCGTTTTCGAGGGCTTCGATGTGCGAGAAGAGCTCCACCTCGAATTGGAAGAGAAACAGGCGCGCTCGCGCGCGCATCACCGGATCGGCGGGCATGAGCTGCGGGTGCGGGAAGCGCTCGTCGATGTACTCGTTGATGATGTTCGCTTCGTACAGTATCAGATCGCGCTCGACCAGCACCGGCAGGCGGTTATAGGGATTCATCACCGCGATATCCTCGGGCTTGTTGTACATGTCGACATCGATGATCTGAAAGTCCATCCCTTTCTCGTACAGCACGATACGGCAGCGCTGGGAGAACGGGCAGGTGGTTCCTGAATAGAGGTTCATCATGATGGCTTGGCTTTTGGGGCAATACAGATGAAAAAGGCGCGGGCGCCGAACGCCCCGCGCCCACGAACGACATTCCCCTTAGTGCACGTCCTTCCAGAACTCCTTGTAGAGGAGATATGCGAGCACGAGCAGCACCAGCAGCGCAAGCATCACGACGTAACCGGTCTGCTTGCGCGCGAGCTGATTGGGCTCCGCCATCCAGGTCATGAAGTTCACGAGATCGCGGACCAGAATGTCGTAATCGATTTGGGAGAGCGAGCCGGGGGTCTCGGTAGTGATCGTCTTGAGAATGAAGCGCTCGCCATCCTGGCCAGCTTGCTCCGCAGTGAGCTCGTCGATTTTCCAGGCGTTCTTCTGCTGCCTGCCGGCCGCCTCCGCCTGCTCCAGGTTCCTGAACTTCCTCTCGACCTGTACCTGCTGGCCGGACAGTGTCCACAATACCTGTGGCATCGCGACGCGGTCGAAGACCATGTTGTTCCACCCGGTGGGCGATTCCGGATCGCGGTAGAAGCTGCGCAGGTACGTATACAGCCAGTCCGGCCCGCGGGCCCTGGCGACAACCGACAGGTCCGGCGGCGCGGTGCCCAGCCACGCCTTCGCGTCCTTGCTGGTCATCGCGACATTCATCAGGTCCCCTATCTTGTCCGCCGTGAACATCAAGTTGTCCTTGATCTGCTGCTCGGTGAGCCCCAACTCGAGCAGCCTGTGATAGCGCATCATCCCGGCGGAATGGCAGTTCAGGCAGTAGTTGACGAAGGTTCGGGCGCCGGCCTGCAGGCTCGCGACATCGCGCGGATCGATGGGCGCTGAGTCGAGTCTGACCGACTCCTGCGCCGCGCAGGCGAGCGGTGCCGAAAGGGCTAGGAACAGGACGAGGGTTTTCATTTGCCGGTGACCCTTTCCGGCTCGGGCTTGCATTTGTCCAGCCTCGAATACCACGGCATCAGAAAGAAAAACAGGAAGTACACGCCGGCGCCGATCTGCGCGGTGAGCGTGCTCGCTGCAGTCACGGCCTGTGTTCCGAGATAGCCAAGCACGACGAACGCGACGACGAAGAGGGCGATCGCCACCTTCGTGATCGGCCCCTTGTATCGGATCGACTTGACCGGACTGCGGTCGAGCCACGGCATGAAAAAAAAGATCATGACCGAAACGCCCATGAGCACGACGCCCCACACCTTTGCATCCAGCGTGAAGAACCCCAGCAGCAACACCGCGGCCGCCACGCCCACGGCCGCCCGGACTGCGCTGGTCTTCGCGCTCCACGCGATCAGTGCCGCGAGGGCGACAACGGCGGGTGCGAGCGCCCAGTAGACGAACTTGTCGGTCGTGGCACGCAGGATCGAGTAGTAGGGAGTGAAGTACCACACCGGCGCGATGTGCGGGGGGGTCTTCAGCGGATCGGCCGGTATGAAATTGTTCTGCTCGAGGAAGTAGCCGCCACCCTCGGGCATGAAGAACACGACGATCGAGAAGACGATGAGGAAGACCGCCACGCCGAAGCTGTCTTTCACGGTGTAGTAGGGATGGAATGGAATGCCGTCGAGGGGTCGGCCGGTCCTGGGGTCCTTCGCATTCTCGATCTCGACTCCGTCCGGGTTGTTCGACCCGACCTCGTGCAGCGCGAGGATATGCGCGACGACGAGGGCGAGGAGCACGAGCGGGACCGCGATCACGTGGAAGGCGAAGAAGCGGTTGAGGGTCGCGTCCGACACGACGTAGTCGCCCCGGATCCATATGGCGAGGTCGGGCCCTATGACGGGGATCGCGCCGAAAAGATTCACGATCACTTGCGCGCCCCAATAGGACATCTGCCCCCACGGAAGCAGGTATCCGAAGAAGGCTTCGGCCATCAAGCAGAGGAATATGAGCATGCCGAAGATCCACAGAAGCTCGCGCGGCTTGCGGTACGAGCCGTAGAGGAGTCCGCGGAACATGTGCAGATACACGCAGATGAAGAAGAAGGAAGCGCCGGTAGAGTGCATGTAGCGGATCCACCAGCCCCAGGGCACTTCGCGCATGATGTACTCGACCGATGCGAACGCCTGGGCCGCGTCCGGCTTGTAATTCATGGTGAGGAAAATGCCGGTGACGATCTGGATCACCAGCACGAACAGCGCGAGCGAACCGAAGTAGTACCAGAAATTGAAGTTCTTGGGCGCGTAGTACTCGGCGAGGTGCGAGCGCCAGTTCTCCATCAGCGGAAAGCGCTGGTCGATCCAGGTGAGCAGGCCGCTCATTACTCCATTGAACGGGCCTGCTCCGGTAATCGTCACCGGCTGTTTTTCGGCTGCCGCCATGGTCCTAGGCTCCCTTCTTGTCTTCGCCGATGAGGATCTTGTTGTCCGCCAGGAAAATATAGGGCGGCACTCTCAGGTTGTCGGGAGCGGGCTTGTTCTTGTATACGCGGCCAGCGAGGTCGTAGAGAGAGCCGTGGCAGGGACAATAAAAGCCGCCGTTCCAGTCCGCCGAGAACGGCTCGTTGCCCGCCTGGAGCTTGTCGACGGGCGTGCACCCGAGATGCGTGCAGATGCCGACCACGACCAGATATTCGGGCTTGATGGAGCGAAACTCGTTGCGCGCGTACACGGGCGTCAGCTCGTCCTGCTTGCGCTTGCTTTGCGGGTCCGCCACCTTGTCGTCGTCCTTCTTGATGTCTTCGAGCATCTGGGAAGTGCGGCGGAGGATCCACACGGGCTCGCCGCGCCACTCGACCGTCATCTTCTCCCCGGGGGCGAGCTGGCTGATGTCGGCCTCGACCGGCGCCCCGAGCGCCAAGGCGCGGTCCGAGGGAAGCATGGAAGCGACGAGGGGAACGGCGCTCGCGGCGGCGGCCACGCCACCTGCGCAGGCGCCCGCTAGGACGAGCGTGCGGCGGCCGCGGTTGATTCCCGCTTTATCATTCATGGAAAGGGGCCCTTGCTGGATGAAGCATCATCGAGGAGAGCAAATTATACAGAAAGGCTCGCGTCGGGCCAAATTTTTGCGACCAATTCATTGATTTCCGAAAGTAATTCGTGAATTCCTCTGAGCGTTCACCGAAGCGAACGGCGAGTCGGGCCAGCCCGGGCCTGCGCGCGGGCGCTGCGGGCTGTTTTGCGCAATAATCGCGGTACAAGGGAGTCCCGCTTTCCGCCGCGCGTCGCGCGCGGACCGCCGCGGACAAAGTCGCCCCGATCCGAGGCACGTCTGCACAACATCATGCGCAATCTTTGGCTCATCTTCGCGCAAACAGCCACCATCGCGGTCGGCGCGCTCTTCGTCGTGACCACGCTCAAGCCTGAATGGCTGGGTCGTTCCAGCCCGCAGGTAGTCGAGTTGCGCGAAGCGACGCCGCCGTCCGGTCTTGCGGTTCGCACCACCTCGTACAGCGACGCAGTCAGAAAGGCCGTCCCCGCCGTCGTCAACATCTACACCAGCAAGGAGATCAAGACTCCGCGCCACCCGTTCCTCGACGATCCCCTGTTCCGGCATTTCTTCGGCGACCGCCTCGAAGAGGAACCGCAGCGCGCGGCGAGCCTCGGCTCGGGCGTGATCGTCAGCCCCAAGGGGTACATCCTCACCAACGATCACGTCGTCGAGGCGGCTGATGAAATCGAAGTGGCTCTGGCCGATGGCAAGAAACTGAGGGCACGCGCGG